>JAXDZY010000023.1:0-2658 GCA_034086685.1 Lachnospiraceae bacterium | reverse complement strand
CAAAATCAGGTGCAAAAAAGGAACAAACGCAAAAACACCTCAGCAGGAATTTTACAATGTCCGATAAGGACCGCATTCCTGCTGAGGTGTTTATTTTGTTTAAACTTGAGGGGCTGAAAACGGCATTATCCGACAGCCCCCTTTTGTTCTCATCTTTGTTTACATTATATTTTTATTATATTTTCATATTAGCTATAAAAAAATCTTGATTTCGCCTAAAACTGGTAATATTATGCCCTCTTAAAAATATCTCTTTTTTCTAAAAATCTTTGATTTAAAGAGGTTTTCATCCTTTTCTTTTACTTGAAAGAAAAAATAATAACAAAATTCAGACAAACAATCATAAAATTGTGTTATTCTACTGCAATAGCGTTGGGATAATATTTTAAAAGAAATGGACGCAGAGATACCGAAACTGGGATCAGGTACTGAATCAGCTCATTGTCCTGTACAGTGAACGTCTGACTCCGTATCTGTAACCTCTGCAAATAAAAAAGGCAGGAATGGCAGTGAAACATAATAGCTTCCATTCCTGGCCTTATTCCATCGGCATTAGTAGTATTGCCAGAAATTTCCCTCCCTGCAAATATTTTAAGCAGTTATTTTCTTCCGCAGCACTTTTTGTATTTCTTTCCGCTTCCGCAGGGACACGGATCATTGGGGTATATTTTCTTTTCCTTCACGATGGGCTTCTGAACCGGCATACGGAAATCATCATATATATCATTATACAGATCCGCCTCTGCCATGGAATCCATGAATGACTCAAGCTGTGATTCAATCCATTTTAAATCATCGGTCAGCTGAAGGTGCTGCGCCAGATCCTTCGCCCGCTCAAACAACAGGCTGTTGTACATGGTACAGGAAGCACCGATTACTTCTTTCCGTATCAGACCATAAGCAGCTTCGGCTCCTTCATTCTTCTCCACACACCAGCTGAACACACTCCAGGCGTTTTCATTGTCAGGCTCCTGCTTCAGCCAGTTCTCAAACCATGTCTTCCCTTCCTCTGCTTTTCCCGTCGCATACAGCGATTCTCCGATTGCTGAACGGAAATTGCTGTCATCGTTAACTGTCCAGATAAACATATCCAGTACAGCGCGACAGAATTCAAGCCGTTTCTCATACTCTCCTGAATTACCCAGCTCCATCTCTAAGTCCTGCAGCCACGCATCAATCGGGTACCGGTAATCCTGCTCCTCCATCAGACCGCTGATACTGCATTTTCCGTTTTCCTGTGCAATGATTTTTTTGAAAAGTTCCCACGCTTTCCACCAGCAGTTTATCACTTCATCACGGTTTTGGACACCGTGCGCCTCATATACTCCATATCCCTGCTGTACAAGATCATCCCATTCGTCCCACTCTGTGGGAATTATATACGTATCTTCAAATTTCAAACACTGCTGAACCATCTCCGATTTTTTCCTTCGCTTCCTTTGCGGTATATCCTCCATCAATGAGCTTCCGGTATGCCTGTTTTGCTGCCGGCGGATCATTGTCTCTTAACTGATTTTCAACAACTTCCAATATAAGTTTCTTTAATCGTAAATTTGCCATCTCTTTTCCTCTGAAAACAGTTTTCTGAACAGTTATTCTGTTTTTTCATTATATGACAGGAAATCTTTTTTTTACAACAATCAGGTTTCCAATCTGTAATGAAAGCTTATGCTGTAGATCATAACGGAAATCAACACTGCAGCAAAAGGATCAATGCAGGTGGACAAAACCTATTCCATATTAGAATTCTGGCGGTACAGCTTTGTCAACGGGCACTGGCTTCACTGAAATATTTTTGTGAGGATGCTCCCGATTATCATATCATCGCAGCAGGCAGTTTACTCGGCGTAGAAAGACAACGTCTTTTAGAACGTGTGCCTGCCGGACGCACAAAAAATAAGCGTATCACTGTTTCCAATGATACGCTTTTTCATATTACATATTAATAAAATTCAATCTCTTTTGAATTCCTATAAGCTCCTACTTATCAGCGATAGCTGCCTGTGCTGCTGCCAGACGTGCGATCGGTACGCGGAAAGGTGAGCAGGATACATAGTCAAGGCCAATCTTGTGGCAGAATTCTACAGATGAAGGATCTCCGCCGTGCTCGCCGCAGATACCGATATGCAGGCTGGGATTAACGGGTTTGCCTAACTTGATACACATATCCATTAACTTGCCAACGCCGGTCTGGTCCAGTTTAGCGAAAGGATCGTTCTCGTAGATCTTAGCATCGTAGTATGCATCCAGGAACTTGCCTGCATCATCACGGGAGAAACCGAATGTCATCTGAGTCAGGTCGTTTGTACCGAAGCAGAAGAAGTCAGCTTCTTTAGCGATTTCATCAGCTGTCAGAGCAGCTCTGGGGATTTCGATCATGGTACCAACTTCGTATTCAAGATCGATGCCGGATGCTGCGATTTCAGCGTCTGCTGTTTCAACTACGAATTTCTTAACGTATTTCAGTTCTTTAACATCGCCTACCAGAGGAATCATGATTTCAGGCTTGATTGCCCAGTCGGGATGAGCTTTCTTAACGTTCAGAGCTGCGCGGATAACAGCCTTTGTCTGCATCTTTGCGATTTCAGGATATGTAACGGTAAGACGGCATCCACGATGACCCATCATGGGGTTGAATTCATGCAGAGAATCAATGAT
>JAXDZY010000009.1:0-6564 GCA_034086685.1 Lachnospiraceae bacterium | reverse complement strand
TACATTCTGAGTGCCTGACAGGAGATGCATTCGGTTCCATGAAGTGTGACTGCGGAGAACAGCTTGCATCTGCAATGAAGCAGATCGAAGCAGAAGGACGAGGAATTTTACTGTATCTTAGACAGGAAGGCAGAGGCATCGGGCTGATCAATAAGTTAAGAGCCTATGAACTGCAGGATCAGGGCATGGATACGGTAGAAGCCAATCTTGCACTCGGATTTGCAGAAGATCTGCGTGAATATTATATCGGGGCACAGATCTTACGGGAGTTAGGAGCAAAGAGCCTTAGACTTTTAACGAATAACCCACAGAAGATCGAAGGACTGACAGAATTTGGCTTAAGCATTGAAAAACGAGTGCCGATACAGATGGAATTAACACCGTTTGATACCTATTACATGAAAACAAAGCAGAAGAAAATGGGACATCTGATCCGGTATTAACAAAAGCAGATAAAAAACAACAGAAACAGATAAAGGAGTAAATCAATATGAGAGTTTTAGAAGGCAATATGATCGCAGGAGATGTGCGGATCGGAATTGTAGCAGCACGTTTTAATGAGTTTATCGTAAACAAACTGGTCAGTGGAGCAGTGGATGGTCTGGTGCGTCACGGTGTAAAAGATGAAATGATCGATGTGGCATGGGTGCCCGGTGCATTCGAAATCCCGCTGATTGCATCCAGAATGGCAAAATGCGGCAAATATGATGCGATCATCTGTGTGGGGGCTGTGATCAGAGGAAGTACATCCCACTATGATTATGTTTGTGCGGAAGTCTCCAAAGGAATCGCCACTGTATCACTGAACAGCGATATTCCTGTTATGTTCGGGGTCCTTACCACAGATACCATTGAGCAGGCTATTGAAAGAGCCGGTACAAAAGCCGGCAACAAAGGCTACGACTGTGCTCTGGGAGCAGTGGAGATGATCAATCTGATCCGGATAATGGGAGAGTAAATATTTTTTATAAAAATACCCTGCAGCGGGGGAATGCAGAAATGTTCCCCCCTGCAGGGTGTTTTTTTAATGGTGCAGATCTTATTCTGAGATGTAAATCTTATTCTTCTGAATCCAGTTCAACTTTGATCTTATCCAGATGCCAGATATCATCCACATATTCCTGAATGGTTCTGTCAGATGAGAATTTGCCTACATTTGCCACATTGAGAATGGCAGCTTCTGCCCACCAGCCGGTGTTTCTGTAAGCAGCTTCCACACGGCACTGTGCATCTGCGTAGGAGCGGAAATCCTTCAGGATGAAGTAGGTATCTGCTCTTGAAGTTACATAGGTATTCAGCAGAGAGTTGTACAGATCTCTGAAACGCTCCGGATCGTCCGGTGAGTAGAAACCGTTGATCAGCTGCATCAGTACCTGGCGGATTTCCATGTCGTTGTTGAAGATATCCATGGGGTTGTAGCCGCCGTTGTTCTGGTAGTCGATGACTTCCTGAGCGGAAAGGCCAAAGATAAATGCATGATCGCTGCCAACTTCTTCAACAATCTCCACGTTTGCACCGTCCATGGTACCCAGAGTCAGTGCACCGTTCAGCATGAATTTCATATTGCCTGTACCGGAGGCTTCTTTACTTGCAGTGGAAATCTGTTCGCTGACATCAGATGCTGCGAAGATCCATTCTGCATTGGATACACGGTAGTCTTCGATGAATACAACCTTGATCTTGCCGTTGATGGAAGCATCATTGTTGATAACATCGGCAACGCTGTTGATCAGCTTGATGGTCAGCTTCGCCAGTCTGTAGCCTGCAGCGGCCTTTGCACCGAAAATGAATGTTCTGGGATAGAAATCCATATCGGGATGTTCCTTGATCTTGTTATACAGATACATAACATGAAGAATGTTCAGCAGCTGGCGTTTGTACTCGTGCAGACGTTTAACCTGTACATCGAAAATGGAATTGGGATCCACATCGATATTGTTATGTTCTTTGATGTATCCGGCAAGGCGAACCTTGTTCTGATACTTGATCTGCATGAATTCTTCCTGGCATTTCGGATCAGATGCGTAGATTTCCAGACCTTTCATCTTGGACAGATCCGTGATCCATTCATCACCGATCTTGCTGGTTACCCAGTCGGCCAGCAGCGGGTTGCCGTGAAGCAGGAAACGACGCTGTGTGATACCATTTGTCTTATTGTTGAATTTTTCAGGATACATCTCGTAGAAGTCCTTCAGTTCCTGATTTTTCAGAATTTCAGTATGTAAACGCGCAACACCGTTAACAGAGAAGCCTGCCACGATTGCCATGTTGGCCATGCGGATCTGTCCGTCGTAGATAATTGCCATCTTCGCAATCTTATCCTTGTAACAGTCAGGATATCTCTGCTGAAGTTCAATGCAGAAGCGGCGGTTGATTTCTTCTACAATCTGGTAGATACGGGGCAGCAGACGGGAGAACAGCTCGATGGGCCATTTTTCCAGAGCCTCTGCCATGATGGTATGGTTTGTGTAGGCACAGGTCTTATTGGTGACTGCCCATGCTTCATCCCATTCCAGACCATACTCATCCATCAGCAGACGCATCAGTTCGGGAACTGCAACGGTGGGATGGGTATCATTCAGCTGGAAGCATACTTTTTCCGGAAGATTGCGGATATCCGTATGCCTGGGATTCTTCAGGTATTTTTTAACGGCTGTCTGAATGGATGCGGAAATAAAGAAATACTGCTGTTTCAGACGAAGCTCTTTTCCGGCATAATGATCATCGCAGGGATACAGAACTTCTACGATATTTCTTGCCAGATTTTCGGATTCAACTGCTTTGCGGTAGTCACCGCGGCCGAAATCTTCCAGGTCAAACGCAGTAACCGGTTCAGCATCCCAGATACGCAGAGTATTTACCACATTATTACCATAGCCTACGATGGGAAGATCATAGGGAACGGCGCGTACAGCCTGATATCCTTTCTGTTTGTAGTGAGGGCGTCCGTTGGAGTCGTATTCTGCCACGGTATAGCCGCCGAAACGCACTTCTTTGGCATATTCATCACGGCGGATTTCAAAAGGATTGCCGTTTTTCAGCCAGTCATCGGGAACTTCCTTCTGGTAACCGTCAACGATTTCCTGTTTGAACATACCGTATTTGTAGCGGATACCACATCCGTATGCGGGATAACCCAGAGTTGCCAGAGAATCCAGGAAACATGCAGCCAGACGTCCGAGTCCGCCGTTGCCGAGAGCATAATCTCTTTCCTGATCTTCGATTACATTCAGATCCAGTCCCAGTTCATCCAGAGCAGATTTTACTACTTCAGATGCCTGAAGGTTGATGATATTGTTGCCCAGGGCACGGCCCATCAGAAACTCCATGGACAGGTAATAAACCATCTTGGCATCCTGTTCATCATAGGCTTTGTGGGTTGCCATCCACTGTTCAACGATCACTTCTTTTAATGCATAGGCAACAGCATTGAAAATCTGCTGTTTGCTTGCATCATCTACTGTTTTTCTGTAAAGTGTTTTCAGGTAGTTCTTTACATCAGCTTTGAATGTTTCCTTATCCAAGGTTGTACTCATTCTTCATACCTCCTGTGTACCTCTTGTTACAGAGTATCCGGAGAAATAAGTCCATGACACATTTTTCCAGATTAACTATTGTGAATATCAGTGTTTATTATAATAATCGAAGGGTCAGAGTGTCAAGGCACACATTTACTGATACTTTTTCGCGATTCGTTTGAAAAGGATACATACTGACTAATTGCTTTCAGCCTGTTTTCTGAAAAAAAAGGAAACTTGTGAAAAATGTTGTATATTTTTTCATAATAATTTCCGGATATTGGAGTAATTTATTCTCCGGAAACAGGGAAGCTGTGTTATAATCAATAAATGAGAAAACGGATAAGGAGACGAAAATGAAGCGGATAATAAGAAATTTGCTGGTACACTGGCAGTATGCGGCAGGAATGTTCCTGCTTTTTATCGTGGAATTATACTGTATTACAGGAATCTCGGATTCTGTATATGGCGTGAGAGATACCGGAGCCGGGAAAAGCGGTATCGAATATATGGTGTCGGATGCATTGACTTCAGATGCATGGCAGAAGGCAGAGCTGTACATGTCGGATTCCGAACGGTCAAAATGGAATGACTGTTACGAAAAGAGGGAGGATGGACTGTATTATCTTCGTGATTCTTTCCGGTCTCAGAACAGTCTTGAAGAACTGGAGAAGTTTTTTCTCATGCCGCAGGCAGTCGTCCGGAAGATTTCAGAGCTGGATCAGGATACGTTTTCGGATATTCTGAAAGAGAATGGAGAACCGGAAAAGACAGATTATTTTGAAATCAGGGACATTATGGAAGAACTGCTGGAAAGAGAAGGCAGTCAGGAAATCAGGCGGTGCGCCATGGATTTTGTCCGGGAGCAGAGCGGGGAAGCCGGGGTGGACCTGGTCAGAAAAAAGACCAGATATCTGTCAGGCAGTATTTTTCTGATCGTACTGTATCTGCTTGTTTTAGGTGCTGCTGTTGTGGGCATGTCCTGTCTTACGGAATACACTCAGCGGCTGACCGGAAGATGGATTCAGGAACCGGAGCTTCGCAGTGCGGAGCAGCTGTTAATGTATGTGGCAGATATGCTGTTTGACGCGCTTCTTTTGTATCTGGCAGCTCTGTATCAGCTTGGGGCCCGCAGCGCTGGAGTGTGGTGGTATGCGGCAGGACTGATTTTTCTGCCTTTGTGTCTTGTTTTTGTATGGATGGTGCGCAGCCGGCCCGAATTGGAAAAACTGCGCGAAAAGCTGACATTTTCCCGGGAAAACGGCAGATCATACATAAACAGACTGAGAAATATTGTAGTGGCGGGGATTCCCGCAGTCACTTTGCTGGCAGGATGTACAGCCGTCATATCTCCGTGTTTTTCACGGACGCTGTTTATGATTCTGGCAGATCTGTTTGTGGCAGCAGGTGTATTTCTTCTTCCCGATATTGCGGAAACTGCAGACTGTGTGGAAGAAACATTTTCAGATATGGATGATGGTGAATGGTAGATACACGGGAAGAAGACATGAAGGAAGAAAATAGAAAAGGAAAAAACTGACGGAAAGAAAACGGAAGAACAGACAGGAGAAAACAGGTTATGGGATATGAAGTGGTTTTATTTGATCTTGATGGAACAGTTACAGATTCCGGCCCGGGAATTATGAATTCGGTTCAGTATGCTCTGGGCAGATTCGGAATCATGAATCCGGACCGTGCAGTACTGCGTCGGTTTGTGGGGCCGCCTCTGGATGATTCTTTTATGAGATTTTACGGTTTTTCACGAAAAGAAGCCTGGAAGGCGGTACAGTATTATCGGGAATATTACAGTGCGGGCGGGATTTTTGAAAATACGCTGTATGAAGGTATAAAAGAGACGCTGGAGCAGCTGAAAAACTGTGGATGCAGGGTCTGCCTGGCAACTTCCAAGCCACAGGTATTCAGCGAGCAGATTCTGGAGCATTTCGGACTGATGCCCTTTTTTGACGGAATAACAGGAAGCTTTCTGGATGGAACCAGGGTTAATAAAGCGGAGGTTGTAGAAGAAGCACTCCGCCAGGCGGGAATTACCGGAGACAACAGAGATCGTGCGGTGATGGTGGGAGATCGGGAATATGATATTTACGGTGCTCATGAGCATGGGATTGCCGCAATCGGTGTCCTTTACGGGTACGGAAGCAGAGAAGAACTGGAAAATGCAGGAGCAGACCGGCTTGCCGAAACTCCGGAAGATATTCTTACTATTGTGATGAATGGCGGAAATTAAAGCAGCCAGGATAAAGGAGCAGATATGAACGATAAGATCAATCAGCAGATCAATCAGACGGGTTCTGCGGAGCAAAGAGAGACTCTTTCCGTGTATATGGAGGAAATTATTGCTTCACGTCCCTATAAGCTGGTGATCAGCAAACCGGTTTCCAAAAGCCAGGAGAATAAAAAGGTGAATATTCTCCTGAAAAAAGGCTACTATCAGGTGGAAAGGTATACAAAAACACAGGTTTTTCATGAAAATCTGGCATTTTCCAGAGCGGCTTCACGCTGTCTGGATTTTCTGCCGGAGCAGTTTCTGCAGTTGAATGCATGGTCGGACAACTGTGAATTCAGCATTCTGATTTCCAGAAAAGGGAAGATTTCCTGGAAGAAGAAAAAACTGCAGGAAAACAGCTCCAGACCCCAGGCTCAGATAGAACACAACCGCACAAAAAAATATATTCTGGCGGAAGGAGAGGTGATTCCTCCTCTGGTGGATATGGGGATTTTTACCAGAGAAGGACGAGTGGTCTCATCCATGCAGGATAAATTCCGCCAGATTAACCGCTTTGTGGAAATTGTGGATGATGCGGTAAAAAATCTGGATAAAGAAGAACTGAAAATCGTGGATTTTGGATGCGGAAAATCATATCTTACATTTATTCTGTATTATTATTTTACTTGACAGTAAAAAGTTCTCAATAAAAAAATAACTCTTTCTAATGATTTTATGCTATTCTTAAGTTACCACACTAAAGAAAGGTACAGACCACCTGAAAGAGTTATTCTGGATATGAGTTTACCATACTTTCAGGTG
>JAXDZY010000008.1:0-10284 GCA_034086685.1 Lachnospiraceae bacterium | reverse complement strand
CACCTGAAAGTATGGTAAACTCATATCCAGAATAACTCTTTCAGGTGGTCTGTACCTTTCTTTAGTGTGGTAACTTAAGAATAGCATAAAATCATTAGAAAGAGTTATTTTTTTATTGAGAACTTTTTACTGTCAAGTATTTAAGAAAGATTTAAAAAACTAATAAATTTCTGAAAAGACTTGATTTATCGCTTGTAAAAGTGTTATGTTAATAACTGGCGCCAAGTTCATTTGACGCTTTCATATAATAGTACAGAAAAGGAGGTTTGTGCATTTTTACATGTACTGAGTGTCTATGAGAAAATGCAGAAAAATCGCAGTTTTATTATTACTGGCGGTGTTTTTACTTGCCGGTTTTTCAGACATATCGACGCAGGCTGCCCAGAAGCCGGGAACTCCCGTGCTGAAGTCTGCAGTCAGTAAATCTTATAATTCGGTGAAGCTCAGCTGGAAAAAGGTGTCCGGAGCAGATGGATATTATGTATATCACAAAACTTCGGGAGATTCCTGGAAGCGGATCAGCGATATTACTTCGGGAGATACTGTTTCATATACGGATACCGGGTTAACCTGCGGTACAGAGTATACCTATACAGTTAAAGCATATTTTGTTAAGAATAAGAAGAAAGTGTTCGGAAGTTATTCCAAAAAAGGAATTACCTGTACACCGGTTCCCGCAAAACCCGCACTGGAATCTGTCACAAAGAAATCATCAGATTCTGTCAGTATTAAATGGAAAAAAGTGTCGGGAGCAAATGGGTATTATGTGTATCGTAAAGTACCTGATGGTTCCTGGAAAAGAGTAAAAGACATTACATCCGGCAGTACGGTTTCCTGTACGGATAAGGAGTTAGAACCCGGCGAAACATATATTTTTACTGTTAAAGCATATAGAAAGGCAGATGGAAAGAACATATGCGGCAGCTATGACAGGGATGGTCTGCAGATTACATTACCATTGTCTGCGGTCAGTATTTCTTTGTCTGAATCATCGGATACCCGAATCAGAGTTTCGTGGGAATCATGCAGTAACGCACAGGCGTACCAGGTGTGGCGTTCTGTTACAAAAAGCAGCGGATACACCAAAGTTAAAACAACAGAAGATCTTTCATTTACAGATTCCGGTCTTACCAGAGGCATGACTTATTATTATAAAGTACGTGCATATAAAAAGAAAGGGGATACGGTTATTTATGGAGAATGGGGGAGTGTAAAGAGTCTCAGTCTGCCTGAGATGTATGATTCGGAGAAAAATATCAAACCTTTATCAGATGGAACAAATATATATATTGTCGGAGATTCCACTACCAGAAATTATGCTTCAAATGGAGTATTTAACAATGGATCTGTATATTCACATGGTGCGTGGGGAGAGTATCTGCAGGATTTCTTTAATTCGGAGAAAATTCAGGTAAATGATTATGGAGCAAGCGGCCGTTCTTCCAGAAGTTTTATTAACGAAGGTTATCTGACTAAAGTTAAAAAGACAATCAAAGAAGGAGATTATCTGTTTATTCAGTTTGGTCACAATGACCGCAAAGCATCCAGTGACAGGGTGTATACCCCTCTGGGGACTGCAGATGAAAATGGTGTGTATCCCGTAAAAGCCGGGAGAAGGTCAGCGACGCCGGATGAGTATAAAAGTACATGCGGAGATAGATGGTATTCTTCAGAAAGCGGCACGTTTAAATGGTACCTGTACAGGTATGTTTCCGTTGCACTGAATGCCGGAGCAACTCCTGTACTTGTAACTCCTGTATCCAGACTGTACTTCAATAGCAGCGGTAAAATACGCCCTCATCATGATGATTCAGGTCTTCCTGACAGCGAAAGAAGCAATGCTTACGTGGAAGCGGTGAAACAGGTTTATGAAGAATTCAGGAAAAAAGGAGCTGAAATCTATCTGCTTGATATGTTTGGTGCCACAAAAAAGCTGTATGAAACTGCCTATAAAAATGATTCCGGAGCAAGCGGCAAGTCGTCTCCTCTTGCTGCCCAGCTTTTTGATACGGATGATACCATCCACAGCAGTAAGCTGGGCGGATTTGTACAGGCTGCTCAGATGGCTGCAGAGATAAAAGATTCGGGCATGGAGCTTGCAGACAGGATCAAAATTCCGAAAAATGTAACATCTGTTGCATCTGACAATAAAACAGTGACTGTGACTGTAAATCATTTATCTGAAGTAAGCGGATATGCACTGACCCTGTCCGGAGATAAATATACAGCGAAAAAATCTGATTACTGGACATCTGTTGTCCAGAAACTGATTGATTCACTGAGATAAAAGATTACCATATAAGCCAGTATCAGTAAAAGGATGGTTCTGAATATGATATTCAGGGCCATCCCTCTGTTTTACGGTGCAGATTCTTCTTCCCTCATATCCAGATCTTTCTGAAGTGCTTCCAGATAATGAAGAAAAACTCCGTTTTTTCCGGGGAAGATTTCATAACAGTCATAAGCTTCCTCATAAGTAAAGCTTTTTCTTCCGCCTTCTTCCATTCTTTTCCAGAATCGGTAGATACTGGAAAAGGGTTGATAAAAATAGCGATCTCTGGCGGAATAATAGATAATCAGAAAAGAGATACCTCCCTGTTTTTCAAAATCCTTCATAAAATTAATCTGATGTTCATGTACATTCTGCAGAGGAAACGTATCCGTATGACATTCTTTTGCATCGAAACAGACCGGAATTCCCTGAACTGTTCCGATATAATCAACTGTACTTTTCTGATCAAAATATGCCAGAGTAATATGACGGGATTCTTTTTCAATCTGAATCGGTTTAATGGGAGTGGGTATTTTCTGAATCAGTGCCAGACCCAGTTCCCGGTAACGGATGTTGGTCAGATTCAGCAGTTCTTCCAGATGAGAACCTCTAAGCCCTCGGCTGTTCCATGTTGACATAAGTAAGCAGTCCTTCTCCTTCCAGAACTCGAGTAAAATTGTCCGGCAGAGATGCACGGAAAGTCCGGCCTGCAAGCCCCTCCAGATGGCAGCTGTCTGCCGGAAAACTCAGCTTCCAGGAATGGAGCAGCTGAAAATGTCCGTGATAGGTTCTGTGATACCAGCTGTTAACAGCTTCTTCCCCATATTTGGTATCTCCGATAACAGGATGACCGGTACTCGCCAGATGAGCGCGGATCTGGTGGCTTTTTCCGGTAATCAGATGGATTTCCAGAAGCGTCATGCGGCCGTTATCCCCCAGAGGAGTATAATCTGTCTCAATTTCCTGAGCATCATCTGCCTGTCTGCTCTGTACAGTTACCAGATTATTTTCTCTGTCTTTAATCAGCCATCCTCTCAGATGGGCAGGGCGTTTCAGTACTCCCTTGACAAGAGCCAGATAGCGCTTATCCGCTGAGCGGTCTCTGAGCATATTGCTCAGTTCTCTGGCTCCCCGATAGGTAATTCCTGTTGTTACGATTCCGCTGGTATTCCGATCCAGACGATTGCAGACCGAAGGGCGGAAGACAGCAATACTTTCCCTGGTGACTTTTTCCTTTTTAAGAAGATACTGCAGAATGTATTCGTTCAGAGAAACATCATCCGCAGTGGCTTTCTGGGAAAGAATGCCGGCTGGTTTGTTTACGATCATCACATCAGAATCCTGATAAATAATCTTTACCGGAGGAAGTTTGGCAGCGGAAAGCCGGTGCGTTTCCGTTACAGGAGGCTGTGCTTTGCCTGAGAATTTTTCAAATGTCTCGTCAGAGAAGAACAGACGAATTTCATCTCCGGCCTGCAGATGTTCACTTCCATCAGCTTTTTTGTTGTTCAGTGTGATGTTTTTTTTACGCAGCATTTTATATAAAAAGCTTTTTCCGGCTTCTTTCAGCAGTTTATTCAGATATTTATCCAGACGCTGTCCGGCTTCGCTTTCATTAATAATTACAAGTTTCATTTTCTCTTACCTGTTCTGCTTTTATTCTGTCTGTTTGCGGGTTTCTGTTTTTGACTTTTATCTGCAGTTCTTCTGACGCTCTTTTTGCCGGAATTGCTGAAAGAATCCGGTTTTTTCTTATTTTCGACCGGTCTTTTATCCCCGGGTTTTCGAGGGCGGATCAGACAGTTGGGTGAAAATCCGATCAGATCGGTTCTTCCTGCTCTGATGAGAGCTTCTTTTACCAGTTCGTAATTGTCAGGATTCCGGTACTGCACCAGTGCCCGCTGCATGGCTTTTTCATGAGGATTGCGGGGCACGTATACTTTTTCCATGGTGCGTGGATCCAGACCGGTATAATACATGCAGGTGGAAATTGTGGATGGGGTGGGGTAGAAATCCTGAACCTGTTCCGGCATATATCCCATATCACGGACGGCTTCTGCCAGTTCCACAGCTTCTTTCAAGGTTGAACCCGGGTGGGAAGACATCAGATACGGAACAAGATACTGTTTTTTATGCAGTTTCCCGTTCATTTTCGCATATCGGTCCGTAAACTGCCGGTAAACGCTGTTTGCCGGTTTTCCCATATATTTCAAAACCTGATCCGACACGTGTTCCGGCGCAACTTTCAGCTGACCACTGACATGATACCGGCATAATTCTTCAAGGAAATTGCTTTTTGTATCGGCCAGTACGTAATCAAAACGGATACCCGATCGGATAAAAACCTTTTTTACTCCGGGAAGATTTCTCAGTTTGCGCAGAAGCTCCATGTAATCCCGGTGATCAGCCCGCAGATTCCTGCAGGGAGCAGGAAAAAGACACTGTTTGTCGGGACAGACCCCTTTTTTCAGCTGTTTTTCGCATGCGGGATGCCTGAAGTCTGCTGTAGGACCACCCACATCGTGGATGTATCCTTTGAATTCAGGCTGTCCGGTCATGAGCTTTGCTTCTGCCAGGATGGATTCATGGCTTCTGCACTGGATGATTCTGCCCTGATGGAAAGTCAGAGCGCAGAAGCTGCAGCCGCCGAAACAGCCCCGGTTATTGACCAGGCTGAACTGAACTTCCTCAATGGCCGGAACACCTCCTGCGGTTTTGTATGAGGGATGCCAGGTTCTCATGTAAGGAAGTGCATAAAGATCATCCATCTCCATCTGAGTCAGCGGCAGAGCAGGAGGGTTCTGAACCAGATACTGTTTGTTGGGATAGGGTTCCACCAGTTTTTTACCGGAAAAAGGGTCGGTATTGCGATACTGGATATAGAAACTCTCTGCATATTTTCTTTTATCCTGCAAAAGCTCCTCAAATGAGGGAAGCATCAGCCCATCTTTGTAAATTTCCGGTTTGCTGGTCCGATATACGGTTCCGCGGACAAAAGTGATATCTTTTACGGACATTCCACCGGCCAGACAATCTGCAATTTCAATGGTGGAATGTTCACCCATTCCGTAACAGAGAAGGTCTGCTGATGAATCCATAAGTACGGAACGTTTCAGACGGTCAGACCAGTAGTCATAATGAGCCATGCGCCGCAGACTGGCTTCAATTCCTCCGATAATAATGGGAACATCCTTATATACCCGACGGATCAGGTTGCAGTATACGATTACGGCATAATCCGGACGTTTTCCCATGACACCGCCGGGTGTGTAAGCATCATTTTTGCGGCGTTTTTTCGCAACAGTATAATGATTGACCATGGAATCCATATTGCCGGAAGAAACCAGAAATCCGAGTCTGGGACGTCCGAATTCCTGAACAGATTCTTCCTTTTTCCAGTCCGGCTGTGATAAGATAGCCACTTTATATCCTCTGGATTCCAGCAGGCGGCTGATAATAGCGGTACCGAATGAAGGATGATCCACATAGGCATCACCGGTTATATATACAAAATCAGGCTGTATCCAGCCGCGTTTTTCCATGTCTTCCCGGCATAAGGGCAGAAAATCGTGCATCATCTTTCCTCCTTTTTCAGATCTTTTACCGCCTCATGCAAAGGCCGGTAAACACGTTTTCTGGTAACTTCAGCAAGATTCAGACGTGTCATATCCACCAGTGTTGCCTTGACCCGGTCCCTGGCCAGCTCCTGACGGAAATATTTCATCAGCTCCTCAGTATGTTCTCTGGATTCCAGATCAATGAAATCAACAATGATAATTCCACTGTAATTACGCAGGCGCAGCTGCAGTGCGATTTCTTTTGCCGCTTCCAGATCTGTGCGGAGAAACTGCTGTTCTCTGTTGATGTGTTTATCTGTAGATTTTCCTGTATTCACATCAATTACAGTCAGAGCTTCCGTGGGTTCCAGCACCAGGTAGCCTCCTGATTTCAGCCATACATGTCTGCTCAAAGCCTGCTCAAAAGCTGTATTCAGTGAGTACAGGGCAGTAAGGCTCAACTGAGGGTCTTTATACAGACGGGCAGGAATTTCAGGAAGTTTTTCCATCAATTCCTGATAAAAATCCTCCATATCCGTAATAACCTGAAGCTCACAGCTGATGGGATAATCCCGGATCAGCGTCAGAAATGCATGTTCTCCACGGTAAAGGCAGGAAAAACAGGCGCGGTAGGGAGCTGTCTCCAGCAATTTGTTATAGCGTACCGTCAGGGTTCTGATTTCATCCAAAACATGTTTACAGGACACATCCTGGGCATTGGTGCGGATAATCAGCGCACAATGTTCAGGCAGCAGTTTTTCAGAAAGAATCTGCTGTCGGATCTCTTCCTGAAGCACTCTGTTTCGGATCTTTCTGGAAAATACAATACCATTTTCACCGTGTACCAGTACGGCAAAACGACCGCTGATATTAAGATGACCATTTAAAACAGGAAGCTTTGTTTTTACAGGCTCTTTTTCCAGCTGAACCAGCAATTCATCACCGCAGGTGGTTTTTCCCGGTCTGGCCTGTCTGGTATAGAAAAAATCTCTTTCATGTTCCAGTTCCAGATAACCGTTCATGCCGCAGCCGAAATCAATAAAAGCAGCATTGATGTTTTTTACAATACTCTGTACGCGGCCCACATAGATATTACCCACGCGAAAGGCTTTTTCACGTTCTACATGCAGCTCCGTGATCCTGTTATTTTCTTTCAGAGCAGCCACCATCCCATTTTCCCGTCTGGTTACGATCAGATCAGACAATTGCCTCACCCATTCCTTCCAGCGGAATCAGTCTGCGCTTCTGGCCCGTCTTTGCCAGATCGGCATACATTTCCAGACGATGAATATGACAGGAAAGAGCATCCGGATCAATTCCGTATGCTTCAATAAATGCCTCAAGTACCTGCTCGGGCTTCAGATTTGCAGCACTTCCTGCAGAAAGCTGCAGATATAATGTCTGTTCCTCCATGCCGGCCTGATAAATCAGAGGACGGATGTCCAGATCCATCTCACTTTTCTTTGTTTTTTTGGTAATTACAATAGAATCCCGTGAAAGAAAATCTTCAAACTGTTCTTTTACACGCGGACTCACAGGATGATTAAAGGATACCCGGTAATCTGCGGCTGCAACCATGGACATGGCTGTTTTTGCCTGATCCGGCAATCTGACATAGCTTAATACCTGGAGACCGTCAACTGTAACAGCATTGATCTTTTTCAGCATCACTTCGGAAGATTGTGTTGACAGGACTTCAATATCCACATATTCCCCTTCTGAAGTCAGGCCCAGGCCCAGAGGAGAAGCAAAGCTCATGATCTGGTGAGGGCTGAATCCGGCTGAATAGGCAATATCCACTTCTGCACGGCGCATGATCTTCTGGAAACAGCGCATAATATCCAGATGTCCGATGTATTTTAAATGACCTGTTTTCGAAAATTTAATTCTGATTTTCATGATGACACGCCTCCCTTGCAAAACGGTCTGCACTGCAGCCGGCACATTTCATGGCACAATTGGGAGTAACCTCCTCATTCATGGCACGCTTCCATTCGCGAATCAGGAATTTTTTGCTGACACCTGCATCAATGAAATCCCAGGGGAAGATCTCATCCAGACTGCGTTCTCTTGTTGTATAAAAATGATAGTCCAGTCCGCAGTCGGAAAGTACCTGCATCCATTTATCGTAATCAAACTGTTCTGACCAGGAATCATAAAGACATCCTGATTCATATGCTTTTAAAATTGCCCTGCCAAGCCGTCTGTCACCGCGGGCAAAGACACCCTCCAGAATAGAAGCTTCCGGAGAATGCCACTGATAGCTTAACCGTTTCTGATTCAGCTGACTTTTGATGGCATGCTTGACGGTTTCTGCTTTATCGATGTAATCCTGCATCTCGCACATGGGAGCCCACTGTAAAGGTGTAAAAGGCTTCGGAATAAAGAAAGAGGTACTGGAAGTAATGGAAAGATTTCCCTTTCGTTCCGGCTTGGGAATCGCATCGAAGTATTCAGCTGCAATCTTATTGGCCAGATCGGCAATGCCTTCCATATCTTCTTTTGTCTCGGTGGGAAGACCCAGCATAAAATACAGCTTAACTTTTGTCCAGCCGCCGAGAAATGCCTTTCTTGCACCATCCAGGATATCCTCCTCCGTCAGTCCTTTATTGATCAGATTCCGCATTCTCTGTGTTCCTGCTTCCGGAGCAAATGTCAGACTGCTTTTTTTAATATCCTGCACCTTGCTCATGATATCCAGAGAGAAGGAATCAATGCGCAGAGACGGAAGAGACAGATTTACATGCTGCTCATTACAGGTTTCAATCAGACCGTTGACCAGTTCTCCCAGACCGGAATAATCGCTTGAGCTGAGAGAACTCAGGGAAATTTCCTCGTGTCCCGTATTTTTCAGAATTTCTTCAGCAATCTGCAGAAGTTCCTGTGCGTTTCGTTCCCTGCGGGGACGGTAAACCATACCTGCCTGGCAGAAACGGCAGCCCCGGATGCAGCCTCTCATGACTTCAAGAACTGCCCGGTCCTGCGTTACCTTAAGGAAAGGAACTACCGGTTTTTTCAGGTATTCCGGCTCAGTCATGTCCTCCACGACAGCTTTTGCAACAGTGGAAGGGGCCTCTTTGCATACAGGCGTGAAAGCAGCGATGGTCTGATCGTCATGATAGGTTACTTCATAGAGAGAAGGAACATAGATTCCCTGCAGGCCTGCTGCTTTTTTCAGAAATTCCCTCCGTCCAAGACCGGCCTTTTTACAATCCTGATATAAATCAATCAGTTTCAGATTATTGACTTCTCCTTCACCGATATAAAAAAGATCAAAAAAATCTGCCAGAGGTTCAGGATTATACACACAGGGACCACCTCCCATGACGATGGGATCGTTATCAGAACGGTCTGCTGCCAGCATGGGAATATGAGCCAGATCCAGAATCTGCAGAATATTGGTGTAGCACATCTCATACTGGATGGTAATTCCAATGAAGTCAAAATCTTTCACAGGATCCTGAGACTCCAGTGCAAAGAGCGGAATTCCTTCTTTTTTCATAATCTCATGAAGATCTGTCCAGGGGGAGAAGACGCGTTCACACCAGATGTCCTCCCGTTTATTGAACATATCGTATAAAATCTGCATACCCAGATGAGACATGCCGATTTCATAAACGTCCGGGAAACACATGGCAATGCGCGTCTCCACCTCATCCGGATTTTTCAATACGGAATTATATTCTCCGCCGATATACCGGGCGGGTTTGTCAACTTTTAACAAAATTTCTTCGCTTAACGCTAACTTTCTCATGTTTCTTCGCTTTCTATGTTAGTGTTTATATTCATTAATAATCCCTCCGCATTGAATGGAGATGAAAATATCCACCCAGGTATTGTTTCTGTTAGGTGGATTTAATTCACTTTTTCATATTTGCTATCTATATTGCGGAAGATTATTCTGTTACAGTTTACATTCAAATACGAAAAACGTCAATGTTTTCATGTTAATTCACTGTTTGTCTCTGGAAGAATTCCGGGCAATGCTCCATAAGCTGAGCGTTGGTATCAGGAACATCATGGAATGTTCAGGTTGATTGGGAAAGCATTTTTTTCAGCCCTTTTTTCATACGGACAGATAAAGGACAGATATGGCCGTTTTTCATATGGATGGTATAATTGGTAAAATCCACTTCCTGTATCTGATCCCGGTTAATAATACAGGAGCGGTGGCAGCGGTAGAAACGGTAATCAAGCTGCTTTTCCACTTCCTTCAGCTGAGAAGTAAACTCAATCCGCCGGTTTTCCGCCTGAAGGACGATCCGGTGAATATTGGAGGTGGTTTCAAAATACAGAATCTTATCCAGTTCCACTGTTGTTATATGGTCGCCCAGAGTGATGGAAAAGGTTTTCATGATTTTATTGCAGGAAGAACGGTATTTTTCCATTACATTCAGCAGACACTCGTGAATCTTGCTTTTGATCAGTTCCGGTGTATCCTTGATAATAAAATCA
>JAXDZY010000134.1:0-8597 GCA_034086685.1 Lachnospiraceae bacterium | reverse complement strand
TGGAGAGGTTCCGTATCTGTCCACCTATCGACATGAATAAGTTACCGATTGTGCAGCTATACCGGGATGTCCGGGCCCGCCATGGCGCAAACCAGCTTTTTTATTGTAATATAGAATGAGAATTATGTCAATTCCTTTTTTCGGTTTTTATCATTATCTTTTTGCTTTCTCCCTATGCCGTCTTCTTCCTGTTTATCTTCCCGCCGGGCAGACTCCCCTTTTTATCCGGCAGATTGAATACCGGCTTCAGCAGGATAGGCGTTACAATGGTGGTGATGATAACCACGATAACGACCGGACCCATAAATTGCGTACTCATCAGGCCCAGTGCCTCGCCCTTGCTGGCTACGATCAAAGCCACCTCACCACGGGAGATCATACCGACGCCGATCTGCAGTGCTTCCGTATTGGTATAATGAAACAGCTTTGCGCCCAGACCACATCCGACTACCTTGGTCAGGATTGCAACCAGTGTAAGAAGAACCGCAAAGGCAATAATCTGTACACTCATGCTGGGAAGAATGACCTTCAAGCCGATACTGGCAAAGAAAATCGGTGACAGATACAGGTAAGACAGAATATCAAAACGGGATGCCAGATATTTTTCCTTCTGTGTCATGGAAATAATCATACCGGCGATATAAGCGCCTGTAATATCCGCAACGCCGAAGAACTGCTCTGCAGCATAGGCCATCAGCAGGCAGAATACAAAGGCTGCAATGGCGTGGCGCTGCAGGCCCTTTTCGGAACGTGCACTCCATTTATTGTAGAATCTGTAAAATGCGTATCCTGCTGCTGCTGCAAACAGGAAGAATCCCAGGATTTTCAGAAGAACGATACCGATATTGATGGAGCTGTCCGCCATACTGGTGATGACCGTCAGCGCCACAATGCCCAGAATATCATCAATGACAGCAGCACCCAGAATCGCATTACCTGCCTTTGTTTTCAGTTTTCCCAGTTCCTTCAGGGTTTCAACTGTAATGCTGACGGATGTTGCTGTCAGGATCACGCCGATAAACAGGTTCTGAAGGAATATGCCGGCACCTGCATCCGATTCCATTACACCGGGGCGGTTGAAAAATGATGCAACGGCAAATCCGCCGGCCAGCGGTACAACAACACCGATCAGCGCAATGACCAGAGAGGCTCTTCCGGCCTGTTTCAGTTCATTTACATCCGTTTCCATGCCTGCACAGAACATCAGCATAACAACGCCGACCTCCGCGCTCTGCATAATATAATCTGTCTGGGAAATCACATCCAGCATGCCGGGTCCGAGAATCAGGCCGGCAAGCAGGGCACCGACTACCTGAGGCATATTGAATTTCCGGGTAATCAGGCCAAGAAATTTGGTGCTGAGTAAAATCAGTGCAAGATCCAGTAAAAATTTATATGTTTCCATTATGATACCCTCCTCTCAGTGGAGCCGCTGTTTTCGTTTCCGTGAATCGCTTTTTCATGAACTGCCTTTTTCTCCTTATTGCTTATAATCTTTCCACTCATGGAATCTTCATGAAGCAATTCTTCGTAAGGCAGCATTTTACAGGTTAAGCTCTGAAGAATCTCATCAGGCTCCTTTCCCGTAACGGCCGTTTTAATAAGAAAACCCACAGGTCCTCCAAACACAAGAGTAAGAGCAAGAACCGCAACAGATACATTTACCAATGTCAACGACATAATAAAACCTCCATATTGACAACTTAAGACAACGCAAATAAGGCCTGCTGGTTATGCGGCACCTTTGCCCTGTTTAATATACATAACCGCCGGATGACTACTGCGTTCCCTTTTCTTTTTTCGTAAACTGAAATATACTCTGATATACTGTTACAGCCTGAAATAACTGCTGTAACCTGATCTGACTGTTAATTCTTTTTCCATTCCTGATTTCCTATTTCAGAATTACAGACAGACCGAAGTGTTTTATCTTGCCGTCAATGCTGTGGATATAATCGATTACGATTGTATCGGGAGAATGATATTTTTCAGATTCGCAGAGGAAGCCTCTGGTGATATGATTGGAAAGACCAGCCAGAATCAGACCTTGGAAAACCGGTCTCAGCATCCGTGTAAAGATCCTGTCGGAAATCTCTTCTTCTGTTCTGCTGCGCAGAGTTTCTGCAAAAGATTCCAGTTCTTCTGCTGCGGCTGCAGTTCTTACACGCTGGCGCTGCATGGAATCCGACTGAAAAGAAAAGCCTTCTTCTCTGCAGTCTGCAAAAGCGTCTCCTGCACAAAGCAGACAGGTCCCTGCAAGAACAACAGACAGTATGAGAACAAGCATGGCTTTGAAAACACCTGAATAACTGCTGCGCATCTGTCCGTCACCTCATTTCTGCATTTCCTGATTTCGTAGCAGATTATAGCACCAGTTTTTATTTCATGTTGCACAATTTTTTCATTGTTTTTTCTTGTATTTTATGTTAAAACAGCAATATTTCAACCATTTCCATCTGCTCGTAATCTCTGATGTCATTTTCCCCGGCTGACGTCATTTCCGGCTGTTTGTCCATTGCCTTTAAGCATCACTTCTTGTAAAATTAAAACACAGACAGCTGTTTTGCAAACGAGGAGGAATGTATGAAAAAGCATTTTACATATCCATCTGAAGATGGAATTACACATATTCATGCCATTGAATGGATTCCCGAAAAGGAAGTGAAAGGGATTCTGCAGATCAGCCACGGTATGGTGGAGTATATCGACCGCTACGATGATTTTGCCGGTTATCTGGCACAGCATGGGGTTTACGTGGTTGGAAATGATCATCTGGGACATGGCCTGTCAGTACAACGTGATGATCTGCACGGATATTTTCATAAAACAAAAGGAAACGAATATGTAATCGGAGATATTCACCGTCTTCGGAAAATTACCCGGAAAAAATACCCTCATGTTCCCTATTTTATGCTGGGACACAGTATGGGGTCCTTCCTGATACGACAGTATATTGAGCTGCATGGAAAAGGTCTGAGCGGCGTAATCATCATGGGAACCGGATCACAGCCGGAGCCTGTACTGGCCGCGGGGAAATGTCTCTGCCGGTGCATTGCCGCTTTTAAAGGATGGATGTATCGAAGTGCGCTTATTGACAGCATGGCTTTTGCATCCTACAATCAACATTTTGAACCGTCACGAACAGACAAGGACTGGCTTACAAAAGATGAAAAAGTTGTAGACGCTTATCTGGCCAGTCCCTGGTGTTCCTTCCGATTTACGGTAAATGCCTACTACCACATGTTCCGCGGTATCGAATTTTTACAGAAAAAGAAAAATATCCGAAAAATCCCCCGGACCCTGCCCCTGTTCCTGGTTTCAGGTGCTGATGATCCTGTGGGAAATTTCGGAAAAAGCATACATAAAGTATACAACAGCTACAAATCTGCCGGCATACGGGATGTCCGAATAAAACTGTATCCCAATGACCGGCACGAAATTCTCAATGAAACAGACCGGCAGCAGGTATATGAAGATCTGCTGAAATGGATGGAAAACATCATGCCGAACACATGACTCTCAGCAATTTCCCCGCATACTGCCGGCACTTCCTTCTTCATATTGAATTTCTACAAGTCTCAGCCCTCTGGCCGGTGCCGTCTGACTGGCGGCCTGCCGGTCCAGTGCCTGCAGCATCTCCTGCACATGCTCAGGAGGAAATGCACCGATCCCGGCCTGAATCAATGTACCGGCAATAATCCTTACCATATTGTAAAGGAATCCGCTGCCTTTTACACAAATTGTAATCATATCACCGGACTTATTCACATCAATACTGTAAATCGTACGCACAGTTGTTAATGCCTGTGTATGAATCGAACAGAAGCTTTTAAAATCATGCTCTCCTGTCAGATAAGAAGCAGCCTTTCGCATGGCCTCCACATCCAGCGGACGATGATAAAAATAAGAAGTATACCGCTCACAGGGCAGTTCAAATCTGCGGTTCAGTATCCGGTACTCGTAGGTTTTGGTGCTGACACATTTTCTGGGGTGAAAATCCATGGGAACTTCACAGGAATCCTGAATCCTGATATCCTCAGGCAAACGGACATTCAGCGCAAAAACAAATTTCTCACCGGGAATAGGGCTTTCCGTATCAAAAACAGCCACATTTCCCAAGGCATGGACTCCTGCATCTGTGCGGCTTGCTCCGATTACAGTAATTTTCTCACCCGTCAATTCCGAAATTATCCGGTTCAGCACACCTTCTATGGTTTCTCCGTTATTCTGCACCTGCCAGCCCGAATATGCCGTACCATCATAAGCTACGATTAATTTCACCCGCTTCATGGATTCTTTCCTCTCTTTTTATTTCCCCTTAATACTACAAAGGCAGAAAACGGCTTCCGACCATAGCTGCAAAATAAACAGCAAAGACAGCATACATCACATGATCACAATGAGCATATTTCAAAGGTTTCATCTTGGTTCGGCCATCTCCTCCATGATAGCATCTTGCTTCCATGGCCAGAGCCAGATCAGTTGCCCGACGGAATGCCGATATAAACAGAGGGACCAGAATCGGAACCATGGCTTTGGCCCGCTGAATCAGATTTCCTTCCTCAAAATTGGCTCCTCTTGCCATCTGTGCTTTCATAATCTTGTCCGTTTCCTCCACCAGAATAGGGATAAAACGAAGTGCAATGGACATCATCATGGCCAGCTCATGAATGGGAATCCTGATTTTTTTCAAAAAACCAAGACTCTTTTCCAGGGCGTCTGTCAGCTGATTGGGTGTAGTCGTATAAGTCATAATACTGGAACCGATAATCAGTAAAACAAGACGGACAGCCATAAAAAAAGCTGTTTTTACGCCTTCCGTAGTAATGGTGATAATCCAGAATTGTACCAGTATCCGCCCTCCCCCTGTCAGAAACAGATTAAACAGTACGCTGAAGCACAACAGGAAAATAATAGGCTTCAATCCTCTCACAATAAAAGAAAACGGAACCCTGGATGCCCGTATATAGCATGCCAGAGCAACTGCTCCCAGCAGATATCCCAGCCAGCTGTTCACCACAAACAGGGAAATCACATACATCATCGTAGCAAAAAGCTTTACCCTGGGATCCAGCCGGTGAATATACGAATCAATGGAATAATACTGACCAATTGTAATTTTTCTTAACATAAGGATGTTTCCTCCCGTGCAGCTGTTTTTTTCATCACTCTTAAGATCTCTGCCCGTGCTTCCTCAATGGTAATCACATCCGTATTCACATCGAATCCTTTTTCTTTTAATGCATACATCAGATAAGTTACCTGCGGAGCCGCCAGCCCGATTTTCTCCAGCTCTTTATAATGCCGGAATACTTCTCTGGGAGTACCATCATACACAACTTCGCCTTTATTCATAACGATCAGACGATCCACAAAACGTGCAACATCCTCCATGCTGTGGGAAACAAGAACAATTGTCATATTCCGCTCCTTTTTCAGCATATGGATCTGTCCCAGAATTTCATCACGGCCCTGAGGATCCAGTCCGGCTGTGGGTTCATCCAGTACCAGCACTTCCGGATTCATGGCCAGTACCCCTGCAATTGCCACACGGCGTTTCTGTCCGCCTGAAAGTTCAAAAGGAGATTTGCGGTAATAACTTTCATCCAACCCCACCAGATCAAGAGCCTCTCTGGCGCGTTTCTCCACCTCTTCTTTTGGAAATCCCTGATTTTTAGGTCCGAAACATACATCCGAAAAAACATCTACTTCAAACAGCTGATGCTCCGGATACTGAAAAACCAGGCCCACTTTATTGCGAAGCTGACGCATGCTGTAGCCTTCTTCATAAATATTCTCACCATCATAATAAATCGTACCGGATGTAGCCCGGATCAGTCCGTTTAAATGCTGAATTAAAGAGGATTTACCGGAACCTGTATGTCCAATGAGACCTACAAACTGATTCTCCTGAATCTCCAGATTCACATCCTTCAGGGCATGAATCGTCCGGCCGCCATCCTGATAATCCAATGAAACATGTTCTAATTTAATTGACATAATGTATTCACCATTTCATCTACCGTTAAAATATCCGACGGAAGCATGATTCCTTCCTTTTTCAGTTCATAAGCAAGCTCTGTTACCTGAGGTACATCCAGATGATAGGACTTCAGCTTTTCCACCTGAGAAAAAATCTTTTTAGGTGTTCCTTCCATTACCAGATGCCCTTCATGCATAACAAAAACCCGATCTGCGCGCACTGCTTCTTCCATATAATGTGTGATCAGAATAACTGTGATGCCCTCTTCTTTATTTAACTGACTGATTGTCTCAATTACTTCTTTTCTACCCACAGGATCCAGCATGGCAGTGGATTCGTCCAGAACAATACACCTGGGTCTCATGGCCATAACACCGGCAATTGCTACTCTTTGTTTCTGTCCTCCCGACAGACGGTTGGGTGACTGTTCCCTGTATGCAGTCATTCCCACCGCTTCAAGGCTTTCCGCTACCCTTTTCCATATTTTTTCTGTCTCAATCCCAATATTCTCCAGACCAAATGCCACGTCTTCCTCGACTACACTGCCGATGATCTGATTATCAGGATTCTGAAATACCATACCTGTTGTCTGACGCACCTTCAGCAGATTCTCTTCTTCTTTTGTATCATATCCTCCGATCCAGACTGTTCCTTCATCAGGAAACAGCAATCCATTCAGATGCTTGGCCAGTGTGGATTTGCCGGAACCATTGTGTCCCAGAATGGCTACAAATTCTCCCTCGTTGATTTCTGCATCAACACCGTCTATTGCATGGTTTACATCTTCAATTTCACCCTCTTCATCGTGGGTAACATAATTGTGAACCAGCTTTACCAACTTAATGAAACTCATATTGACTGCTCTCCTCTAAACCCTTGTAGGTACAACGTCTCACTTCAAAACACGTTTTATATTACACTTACATTGGAAAATATGCAAGCTAAACACGCCTGAAATATATATTTTCTGCTTTTTTTCCACAAAAATACATGCCTTTTCCGGATTGTAAACAAAAAAGCCAGGTCCTGCGACCTGACTTTCTCTGTCTATTAAAAATTAGAACACTGTGCAAATCCAGCTGCCGGCTGATTAAACCAGCTCGATCAGAACTTCCATAGCAGCATCGCCTTTACGCTGGCCAATCTTAACGATTCTTGTGTAACCACCCTGGCGAGTTTTGTACTGAGGAGCGATTTCATCAAAGAGTTTTGCAACCATATCCACTTCTTTGGTGTTTCTCTTTCTTCCTGCTGCGGCTGCAGGAACCTCAGTTACAGGGTAAAGAACTTTCAGCATCTGTCTTCTTGCATGCAGTCTTGAGGGCTTATCTTTTTTGATAGTCTTCTGAACTTCATCGTAAACAGTTACTTTCTTACCTTCTGCGTTGGTTTCTTTTACTCTCTTGCCATCTTTATCTTTACGTGCAACTTTAGCTGTTACAGTAACTTCTTCATAGTTATCACATTCTCTAACTGCCATGGCAATCAGGCCTTCAGCAATCTTGCGGATTTCTTTAGCCTTAGCTTCTGTAGTTTTGATCTTACCATGATATAACAGACTTGTTACCTGGCTTCTTAATAAAGCCTTTCTCTGATCAGATGTTCTTCCTAATTTTCTATATCCTGCCATTTTATATACCTCCATGACATGGAGCAACGGGATCATGCCTCACGGGTCTTACTGTTCCGCCCATTTACTCCTTTATTGATAAAAGTGTGATAAAATCCTTTCAGACTTTATCCGTTTCATTGACAAAAGGAACCCGGAACGCGCCTGCGGACTTACCGCTCCGGGTCTTAATATCACTCTTCGCTGGGATTCAATTCCAGTCCGAGTTCTTTTAACTTGGCGAGAACTTCTTCCAGAGACTTTCTTCCCAGGTTACGAACTTTCATCATATCCTCGGGTGTTCTGTTGCAAAGTTCTTCTACTGTATTGATACCTGCTCTCTTCAGACAATTGTATGAACGAACGGAAAGTTCAAGCTCATCAATATTCATCTCAAGAGCTTTGCTGGGACCATCTTCATCTCTGGGAACAATGACATCAATGTCTTTTGCATTCTCAGAAAGATCAATAAACAGGTTTAAATGCTCGCTCAATACCTTTGCGGCAAAGCTTACCGCATCATCGGGAGCCAGAGTACCATTGGTAGTAACATCCAGTGTTAACTTATCAAAATCGGTAATCTGACGGACACGAGTGTTTTCAACTTTCAGATTAACTCTTTCTACAGGTGTGTAGATAGAATCTACAGCAATTACGCCGATGGGCAGATCGTCATCCTTATTGCGTTCAGCGCTGACATAGCCTCTGCCTTTGGAAATTGTAAGCTCCATGTAAAGCTTACTGTCAGTACCACCATTCAGGGTTGCAATCACAAGATCCTTATTTAAAATTTCAATGTCGGAGTCTGTATGAATGTCTGCAGCTGTAACCACACCCTCGCCTTCGAACTCAATGTACGCAGTCTTCACTTCGTTGGAATCACTGTTATTTCTGATGGCGAGACTTTTAATATTCATGATGATTTCGGTTACATCCTCTTTTACACCGGGGATGGGACTGAATTCATGCTGAATACCCTCGATTTTAATCTGACTTACTGCACAT
>JAXDZY010000070.1:0-9745 GCA_034086685.1 Lachnospiraceae bacterium | reverse complement strand
AACTTCCTTTGCGTTATGTGTTTTATTAAGAGCTTCAATTAAGAGTTTTCTGGTTTCATTGTGTAACATAATACTCACCTCTTAATATAAGCATAGCACTCATGTCAAGGGTTTGCGTTATTTTATTGAAAAGCTATAGATTCAACTGCACAAACCTATGCAGAAAAATACAATCGAACATTTGTTGTGTTGAATGAGGTGGAAGAAGAACTGGCAATTGTTTCTCAGCCGGTAGATTACATTGGTGAAGTCGGAACAAATGCAGTTTTTACAATCGGGGCAACTGGTGAAGGTCTGTCTTATCAGTGGCAGTATCAGAACGTAGGCAGTACATCATGGAGGGATTCATCCCAGAACGGAAGTCGGACAGCACAAATGACAATTCCGATTACAGAGGCCCGGGATGGTCAGAAATATCGCTGTATTGTTACAGATAAAAACGGAGACTCAGTCATTTCCGACACGGTAAAAATTCAGGTTGGAACGAAAGTGATTTTTGAAATTACTTCTCAGCCTGCAGATTTCACCGGAGCAGTGGGAGAAACTGCAGTTTTCACAGTGGAGGCATCCGGCGAGAATCTGAGCTATCAATGGCAATACTGTAATGCAGGTTATTCGACATGGAAGAATTCCGGTCAGACTGGAAATAAGACCAGCACATTAAGCGTCCCGATCACAGCAGCCAGAGATGGCCAGAAATACCGCTGCGTTATCACAGATGGAAGTGGAAAGAGTTTGACATCCAATGAAGCAGTTCTGCATGTGGGAAGCACATCAGAATCTGAAAAAATCACCATAACCGATCAGCCAAAAGATTATACCGGAGCAGTGGGAGAAACCGCTGTCTTTACAGTAGAAGTAACTGGAACAGATATCAGTTACCAGTGGCAGTACCAGAATGCAGGAACCAGCGTCTGGAAAGCATCCGGCCAAAGCGGAAATAAGACTAATACATTAAAGGTCCCGATCACGACAGCGAGAGATGGTCAGAAGTATCGGTGTGTGATTACGGATGGAAATGGAATCAGTGTGACATCCAATGAAGCAGCTCTGCATGTGGGAAGCACAACAGGATCCGAAGAAATCACAATTTCCGGTCAGCCGGCTGATTACACCGGAGCAGTGGGAGAAACTGCAGTATTTACGGTAGAAGCCACCGGAACGAATCTCAGTTACCAGTGGCAGTACCAGAATGCAGGAACCAGCGTCTGGAAAGCATCCGGTCAGAGCGGAAATAAGACCAGCACGCTAAATGTACCGATCACGGCTGCACGTGATGGCCAGAAGTATCGGTGTGTGGTGAAGGATGGAAATGGAAATACAGTAACTTCAGAAGCAGCAACTTTACATGTGAAGCCTTGATATTCGGTACGACTGAATTATTTGCAGGAAACATATAAATAAAAATATATCATATGGCTGCCGGTCAGCTGGCAGTCATATGATATGAATTAGAAATAATAAAAGAAAGTGAGGTATGAATTGTGAAAAGAAAACTCTTATGTATAGTAATGGTAGGTATGGTTCTGATGTTTGGAGGCTGCAGTTCAGCAGAAAAAGGCGAAAGCAGTGCTCCTGCAGACAGTCAGAGTACTGTTTCAGATGCGATGAATCAGACTGAAACAGAAGAACAAAGTAAAGAGGAAGGAACAGATAAAAATGATACAGAAGAAGAGACAAAACAAGTTTCTCTCAATGTAGAAAATGATACCTTTTCATTTGATGCATTGATTCAGCAGATCGGTGCCGGTGAAGACGAAGCAGTAAAAGTACTGGGAGCAAAGGAGAAAAGCGATAGTTATAAAACGGAACTGTTTGGAGAGCCTGTGGTGATTACTCTGAGCACAAACGATGATACGATCAGTGGAATACATCTGGCATTTGAAAATACAGATGAAGAATTGCTGACCAATGCAATTGCAGAACAGCTTGGTTCTGATGGGGAATCAGGAGAAAAAACTGTAACCTGGAAGCTGGACAGCTGCACAGTTGAACTTCAGCAGACAGAAAAGGGATGTGACGTAGAGATTTCCGCGAAGGAATAGTTTTGCTGAATTAGGCATGTAGAATTTAATGTAAGAAAAATTAAAAAAATATACGGCAATTGTGCTTTCGTTTTTTCTTTTGTTAGGTTCAGCAAATATTACTGCATTTGCGGATGAGATACAAAAGTTAGATAGTACTGAAACTGTAAAAATGCAATTTAACGGGCATCATTACCAGATGTTTTCGACAGGATATGTATGGCAGGATGCCAAAGAGTATTGTGATTCTTTGGGAGGGCATTTAGTAACTATTACATCTCAGGAGGAACAGGATTTCATTACAGAGATGTTGTTGAATGGACAAAAAAACTGCTATTGGATGGGAGGATTTAAAAATTCAACTGATTCATGGGAGTGGGTTACAGGTGAGAATTTTGAATACCAAAATTGGGCTGGAGGCGGTCCTGATAATTATAGAGGGGTTGAGAACAAAGGAATGTTATATCGTAATGAAAATCGATGGGCTGCTTCACCTCGTTCAATTGGTACTTGGAATGATTTAAAAGAAGATGGGACATGTTATGGTGAAAGTGCCACTTTTTTTGGCACTGAGAATTTTGGTTTTATTTGTGAATGGGATACTATTTCCGATCTTACAGTCAATTCCGGTGATTATATCATCTATGTTGTGGATTCCTCTGGAAAACCAATTTCAGGTGCATCCGTTACATTTGATGGCATTAAATGTATGACTGACCATTCAGGTGCAGCTGTTTTTTCTCGTTTTACTGTGGAACAGCCTGAGATCACTGTTACCTGTGACGGATATAAAGATTATTCCAACGCCGATGAAGATTACGAGAAAAGTGCAGAGGGATATGAATTTATCACTTTATATTCAGAAAAAGAGTCAGACTGCAAGCTGAAAAGTGCACGTTATATAGCTGGACTATATAATACCAATCTTTTATCTGAGACAAAACGGCTCAGTCTGACACATTCCAATGCTAATTTATTGGACAACGGCAAATTCAGTTTGAAATGCAAAGCATGTGATCCCTCAAAAGCTAAGGAATATGCACTGTATCAGGGAAATACCAGAATTGCATCGAGTACAAATGGAACCTTTAGTAATTTGGCAGTCAGTCAGTTTTCCAAAGGAGGCAATGTAGCTGTATACGTTACAGGAAAAGATGGAGAAGTTGTCAAAACAAAAATCAATCTGTCTTTTACCGATGATTCGTCAGTGAAAGATACCTATTTTAAGATAAGTGACAGTATTTCATTTGCTGTTTCCAGTGATGTTCCTTTTGTGGGAGGTACAACAGTAAATATGAAGCTGCCGGCAGATATACCTGTTGAACTATATGTTTCCGATGGAAAAATATACGGAGGAATCAATATTGAAATCTGGAATAAAGAAGGTAAAAAGAGCGTATCGGAGCAGTACAAAGATGCAAAGAAAACCCTGAAACAGGCAGTAAAGGCTGCAAATATGAATCTGAATTCCAAGACAATTAGAAATGATCTGAAAAAGCTGCTTAAAAACAAAGGAAAGAGTACCTTTCCACTGGACATGGATGCCAGCCTGAGTTTCTGCGGTTTTCTGGAAGGGGACTGGAATGAAAATGGTGTGACAAAAGCTTCCGGTACTGCATATTTTCTGCTCGAAGGCAGTGCCAAAAAAGATTTTCAGTTTGTAACCCCCTTTGCAGTCCCGATTACTGTTCAGATCAAGGGCGAAGCATCCGGAAAACTGGAAGGAAGTATTGCGTTTGATTTCAGCAAATCTGTTTTTTCCGGTAATATGGAGTTCTCTCCGAGTATTGGAATGGAAGTATTTGGTGGAGTTGGCGTAAAATCTGTGGCAGCTGCGGGAGCCTATGGCAGCGGAACAATTGATGCAGGATTTTCTTTGATTGGAACAAATGGAAATTTCAGGTGCAATACCGTTGATCTGACCGGAGAACTGGGAGCGAAAATATATTTTGCATGTTGGGAAGGAAAACATACTTTTGCATATAATACCTGGCATCTTTATTCAAGGACAAACGGTACAAGAAGCCTTTCAAATGGAGAAATATCTGAGGAGAATCAAGCACAGGTACTATACAACATGGATCGGTATGAATTGTCGGATACCAGTTATCTGTCCGGCGAGTCTTCCTGGAATGGCGGTTCTTCCAAGGCAAGAAGCAGTGTAAACAATGAGTTTACACAGTTATTGTCTGGAACCTACCGCAACAGCTCGCCAGTATTGGCATCTGATGGGGAACATATGATTCTGGCATTTAACCGGGCAGATACAGCACAAAATGATTTTAATCAGTCCAGAGTCAGCTATTCTGTTTTTGATTCCGGCAGCAATTTATGGTCATCACCTGTGGGACTTGGTTCAGAAGGTGTTTCATCTGGTTTTGCCCGCATATATGGAGGCGAAGAAGGAATCTATCTGACCTGTCTGCAGTCAAATCAGATTTATGCAGATGACTGGTCTGCCGATATGGAGGAATACGCTTCTTCCCTTCAGGTATGTGTAAGCCGTTTTGACACGGAGACAGGTGCTTTTGAAAAACTGACCGTTCTTTCTGATGATGATACACTTTATGAACATTCGGCTGAAGTAGGTATTCTGGATGGAATTCCTACGGTAGTATGGGTAGCTGACTCCAATTTTGAAATTTATGGACAGAACAGTACCAATATTCTTCGCTGCAGCCAGTATGTGGATGGTGCATGGACAGAACCAAAAGATCTGGTAACAGGCTTGAATGCTGTGACCGGTATTGCGCTTGGCAGTATGAATGGAACACCATATATTGCATACTGTACGGATGGAGATAATGATCTGGGAACAGAAGATGATATCACTTTATCTCTTTGCAGTCTGGATGGAAGCGGAAGAAAAATTGCCTCCGGAATGATTACAGCTCCTTCTTTTGAAATGATGGCAGATACCGGTTCAGAGTCACTGGTATATGTGGAGAATGGAACTCTGGCAGTTACAGCAAATGGTTCTGAAGTAACCTATCCTTTAAAGGAATCAGTTGCAAATCTGAACAGTACATACAGTATTGAAGGAAATACTCTGTATTATGCAGCAGCAACAGAACAGAGCTCCAACCTGTTTAAGATCCTATATGATGAAACACGCGGAGTATGGTCAGAACCGATACAGATCACAGACCAGGAGAATTATCTTGAGAATCTGGGGATTGCATCTTCAAATGGCATTACATATTGCACCGGTCTGTTGAAAAATGTGACGATTACAGAAGATGATGTGGTGGATGCATGCGACCTGGTGTGGAAGAAGCTGGAGACAATCGATGACCTGTGCCTTTTATCTGCAGTTTATAAACAGGATGATGTGTTAAATGGAGCAAATCTGCCTGTTTCGCTGGAAGTACGCAACAATGGTGACAGTCAGGTGGATACCCTGACCGTCAAAGTGAGTGATGAAGAAGGTGCAGAAATACTGAGTCAGGAAATAGAAGTAAATCTGGCTCCGTCAGAAGAAATCGGTTTTACCATTGAACTTCCTTTAGCGGATGATTTGACCTATGGTGAATATACATGGAAGATCGATAACGCAGATGGAAGCATAGATCGGAATGAAGAGGATAACATAAAGAAGCTGGGAATTGGTTACTGTGATCTCCAGCTGAGCGAAGAACTGATTGAAGCTGGAAACAGCCGGATTCTGACCTGTAAAATAGAGAATACCGGTATCACAGCAAGTGCGGGAACTCTGAATGTCTATGCACCGGAAAACAGTGAGGAACCGATTTATACCATCGCAGTAGAATCCCTGGAAAAAGGTCAGAGACAGATCATAAGCATGGATCTGACAGATTCAGAATATGAATCCGGAGTATTCACTGTCGTTGTTACTGCTGATCAGGAAGAATTTTTCACAGAAAACAATATGATTACGCGTAGTATTGATTTTACGCAGGAAGAAACAGAAGAATTGCAGATCCTGATTCAGCCGGAGGATTACATCGGTGAAATTGGAGAAAACGCAGTATTTACGATTACAGCTGTTGGAGAAGATCTGAGCTACCAGTGGCAGTATCAGAACGCAGGTTCATCAACCTGGAAAATATCTGGACAGTTGGGAAATAAAACCAGGTCATTAACAGTACCGATTACGGAAATCAGAGATGGCCAGAAATATCGCTGCGTAGTTTCCAATGCATCTGGAAAGCAAATAATTTCAGACGAAGCAGTGCTTTATGTGAAGAAAACGGATTCGGAACTGAAAATAACCAGTCAGCCGGAAGATTATACCGGAGAAGTAGGTGAAACTGCAGTATTTACGGTAACTGCAGAAGGAGAGAATCTGAGCTATCAGTGGCAGTACTGCAATGCAGGCTACACAACCTGGAAGAACTCCGGTCAGACTGGAAATAAAACGAATACAATAAAGGTACCGATTACAGAAGCCAGAGACGGGCAGAAGTACCGCTGTGTGATCACAGATGGAGCCGGAAATCAGGTAATATCGGATGCATCTGTTCTGCATGTGGGTAGCACATCAGGATCCGAAGAAATTACAATTACTGATCAGCCCAAGGATTACACCGGAGCCGTAGGAGAAACTGCAGTGTTTACCGTAACAGCAGCCGGAACAGAACTGAGTTATCAGTGGCAGTACCAGAATGCAGGAACCAGCGTCTGGAAAGCGTCCGGTCAGAGTGGTAATAAGACCAATACATTAAAGGTACCGATTACAGAAGCCAGAGATGGTCAGAAGTACCGGTGTGTGATTACTGATGGGTCAGGAAGCAGTGTGACATCCGATGCAGCGATTCTGCATGTGGGAAGTGCATCAGGATCTGAAAAGATTACAATCACCGGTCAGCCGGAAGATTACACCGGAGCAGTGGGAGAGACAGCGGTCTTTACAGTTACAGCAACGGGAGAAGGTTTAACCTACCAGTGGCAGTACCAGAATGTGGGAACCACAGTCTGGAAAGCATCCGGCCAGACCGGAAATAAAACCAACACGTTAAAGGTGCCAATAACGGCAGCCAGAAATGGTCAGAAGTACCGTTGTGTGGTGACGGATTCATCTGGTAATACGGTAACATCCGATGCGGCAGTATTGTATGTTGCTGAGTAAAAAATAGTCTGTACTACTCAGCATTTTTGAAAAATACGTTGCCTGTATGGCTTCAGGATAAAACGTACCTGTTCAGCATACTGCAAAAAACAGTCATCTGAACAGGTATGCAATCCATCAAAAGAAGAAAGAGAGGAACTTAGTATGATGCAAAAGATCAGACAATGTCTGTCCCTGATGCTGGTTATGGCTATGTGCATAAGTCAGATACCGATAAATGCACTGGCGGCGGGAACGGACAGTGCGGAAACAGAAAATATGACTGCTGATAGTGTTTCCGAGACTGTGGAAAATCAGACGGAAGAAGTTTTTTCTGATACTGGGGAAACAGCAGGTGAGGAAGAAGCAGGAGAGATAACCGAGGAACATTTATCCAAAGAGGTGTTATCTTCTGAATTTGACACATCTGTCGAGGAACAGCCTGAAGAAGAAATATCTGTGCAGGAAGCAGAATCTGGAGAAACGGAAAATGACTCTGAATCTGAAGAAAAAATCGAAGAACAGGATAAAGTTGAAATAGAAGATTTGGTTAGAGAACGTGAACTTAAGACGATGTTCAACGAAGATGATATCATTTATGGCGACGAGAATGGTATTACTCGTGCGGAATGGCTTCATAATCTGGCAATTATGTTCAGTATGACTGTGGAAGAAGATAATGCACCTGATAATTATTTCAGTGACCTGGACAGCACTTCAGAATATTATTATGATGTACTTCTTAATGTCCAGTTTGGAGTAATTAACATTCCGGCAGGAGAGGCGCTTTATCCGGATGAAAAAGTTACTCGTGATTTTGCAGTTCAGACATTAAATTATTGTCTGGGCTATCAGCTGGATGGTACAGATTATAGTTTCAGTGATTATGACAGTTGTACAGATCCTTCTAGTGCGCAGGTAGCAGTTAACCGTGGATGGTTTGTTCTTAGTGAAGGGAAGTTTGTTCCGGAATTGAACATTACTGTCAGCGAGGTGACCGCTATGGTTTCTGATGTCCAGACTGTTCTTGGCCTTGCATATGTAGAAGAAGATTATAATAGTACTTATTCATTTGCAGATGATGTAATCGAAGTTCCAGACGGCACAAATGTTTTAATAGATTCTGATGGAAAAATTACGATTAGCGAATGTCCTGTTACAATCAATGAAGGCGATACATTTGTTGTATATCTGAATGGAATTCCCAGTGCCTACATAGCTGAAAGTTTGAGTATTTCCGGAAATCAGACAATTATCAAAACGCAGAAAGCCAACGAGGCTGAAATATTTGACGGAATGGCGGCTCAAGGTATTGTAAATGCTTCCATTGAAGATGTGGAAGCACTCGATGGCACGGTCATTACATATATGGATGAAGATACGGGAACTACATATGATTCATCTGAAGCAGTTGTTGCAGCTTATGCGAGTCGGGCAATAAAAACCTGGAATACAACTCTTAAAGCAAAGCAGGAAATATCTCTTGGTGATGGAGTTAAAGCTTCAGTCGAATTAAAAATAAAAAATCCGAAACTTAGTTACCAGCTTTTTGATTCTTCAAAAACAGCATATGTTGCTTTGGAAGGTGATACTGAGATTTCATATAGTATAAAATTTGATACCCCCTCTGCAATTCTGGAAGCCAGCGAGAAAAAAGATATTCGTTTGTTGAACTGGACTGTTCCTGGAGTGGGAGGTTTTGTAATCACACTGGATCTTGAAGCTTCTGGCAAATTTTCCGGCATCCAAAAGGGACATCTGAAAATGGGTCTCGAATCAACTAATGGTGACCTGCGTTTGATCAAAAATTTTGAATCATCAGGATTTAACCTTACTATAGAAGCAACTATGGCTGTTGGATTACAGGCAAAACTTGGAGTCACGGATCTACCGGCTTTCAAGGGATATGTTTATGCAAAAATCGGTGGAAAGGGAAATTTGAAAAACACTACATATGATGATGGAAAAGAACCAAAAAGCTGTACGCATTTTTCAGCATGGATTTATGCTTCATATGGAGCAAAAGCGAGTATAAAATTTTTTGGAGTTACCACATCATCCATTGATATCGAGAAAAACATATATGATGTGAATAACAGTCCTGCTCGAATTGTGAAGCATTATGAAGATGGTAAGCTGATTTCTTCATGTACCCGGGAAAATAAATATGATTATTTAACTCCACTTTCATCTCAGTATGCGGGAAGTGGATGGGGAAGCGGTATCGGTGATGGATGTGACAGTGAAGGAAATCCTGTCAGTCTGTACACATATTCAGTGGATAGTGATGGCAATGCGACAATAACCGGATATAAAGGAAAAGCATCATCTATCATTATTCCGGAACAGATCGATGGATACACGGTTGTGGCTATTGGAGGAAGTGCATTTAAAGGAAATACTGGACTTACTTCTGTGATAATTCCAGATACGGTAACATCTATTGGAGATGAAGCATTTAATGGATGTACTAATCTAGAAAATGTTTGCCTGCCAGATAGTGTTGTGACTATTGGAGCCAATGCATTCAGGAATACAGGTCTTACCTCGTTAAGTCTGCCAAATCAGATTACTACAATAGGAGAAAATTTCCTTTATGGAAATACTGGAGTAACCGAACTAATAATTCCGAAAACAATAACGACAATGCATA
>JAXDZY010000131.1:0-12737 GCA_034086685.1 Lachnospiraceae bacterium | reverse complement strand
TATTTGAGGCATCATATTTTTCGACTTATGGCAAAAAGCCCCGAATTATGCATAACACAATTAATTCAAGAAAAGCAGGAACAGTCTGGAATCTACTGGGATTCACAGGCTTCTTAAGCATGCAAACTTTTTACTGTTGAGAATAATAGAGGAGATTTCTAATATTATTTTTTTCAGCAATTTACAAATAGAAAAAATATGTTTCGACATACAAAACCCGCGGAAAAATTCCAAATAAAAAACAGAGCGTATGCCATCTTCTGACAACACCGCTCTGCTTTGTAAACTGTAACTATTTGTATACCAGTTTTTTCAACACCTCCAGATAAGCTCCAAATGCTGAAGGAATCGCATGATTTTCCAGGATATCATCCTTTTTATAATATATGAAATGATTGCTTTTCTTTTTTCTAAGTGTTACGTAATAGGCTGTCATCCGCCATTCCACATGAGAAAAAATGTGCCGGGACGGAGGAAGAGGCTCCGCAGAAAATGAATTTTCCCCGGCGCGTATCAGATATTCTGCCAGCTGCTCTCCGTCAAGTGTTCCTTCCACATTGGGAAATTCGTACAGATTGGCCAGAAGGCCGTCGGAAGGTCTTTTCTGGAGTGCAAACTGATCTTTCCACCGTATCAGCAGTACAGTACGGTTTTCCACGCGGCGCGGTTTTTTAGGTGCTTTGCAGGGAATACGATCTGTTTTGCCGCTGCGGTACGCAAGGCAGATGCCGGAAGCAGGACATTCAGAACAATGAGGGGCCCCGTTGGGAACACAGACCATAGCCCCCAGTTCCATCAATGCCTGATTAAAATCTCCCGGATTCTGTACAGGCATTACTTCCTCCAGCAGTTTTTCCATCTTCTTCTTTGTCTTTTGCTGTGCAATATCATCTTCCAATGCCAGGATTCTGGCAATAACCCTCAGTACATTGCCATCCACCGCCGGGCGGGGTATACCGAAAGCAATAGATGCCACAGCCCCCGCCGTATAGGAGCCAATACCCGGCAGCTGAAGCAGCTGATCATAATCAGCAGGAAGATTACCGCCATATTTCTGAACAGCCTGCTCTGCTGCCGCCTTCAGATTTCTGGCCCTGCTGTAATACCCCAGCCCCTGCCAGAGCTTCATCAATTCCTCCTCCTCCACCCGGGCCAATGCAGGAATATCCGGCAGACGCTCCAGAAAACGGTTATAATAAGGAATCACCGCTTCCACTCTGGTCTGCTGCAGCATGATTTCAGAAATCCAGACATGATATGGGGTGGGCTCCTGTCTCCACGGCAGATCTCTTTTATTCCGGTTAAACCACTGGAGCAGAGGTTTAACAAGCTGTTCCAGCCTTTCCTCCTGGGTCAGACTTCCTTCCCCCGCTTCCACCGGCTTCATTTCACTGTAAAAATCATGTTCTGCCATATTCAGATCCTGCTGCACGCTTCTTTCAGCCAGTCTGCTTCTTCTTTTTCCAGAAGCGGAGAAAGAGTCTCATACACTTTTTCATGATACTGATTCAGCCAGCTGATTTCATCGGGAGTCATCAGGGAAATGTCAATGGCTTCTTTATCGATAGGTGCCAGTGTTACCGTATCGAATTTCAGAAAACGTCCGTATTCATTGTCATCTGCTTCCCTGCACAGAACCAGATTTTCCGTACGGATTCCGTACTCACCCTCCAGATACATACCAGGTTCATCGGAAGTCAGCATGCCGGGTTCAATTACTGCCCGGGCACCACCTCTGGCATTCCAGTGAATACGCTGAGGGCCTTCATGGACATTCAGCAGATAACCCACACCGTGCCCCGTGCCATGATTATAATCCAGTCCGTACTGCCACAGGGGACCTCTCGTGAGAATATCCAGACTGGCACCGGTGCAGCCATATATGAATCTGGCCGATGCCAGATCGATCATACCTTTCAGTACCAGTGTATAATGGAATTTCTGCTTTTCTGTTATGGGGCCAAGAACGATTGTTCGTGTAATATCGGTTGTTCCCTCCATATACTGTCCACCGGAGTCTACCAGAAGAAAACCTTCCGGCTTCAGTTCCGTATCGGTTTCTTCTGTTGCAGAATAATGACACATGGCCGCATTGCTGCCGTAAGCGGAAATCGTCTCAAAACTCAGATCCAGAAATCCTTCCTGTTCGGAACGTTTCTTATCCAGATATTTTGCTGCACTCATCTCAGTCATGGGAATCTTTCCAATATTCTGTTTAAGCCAGTAAAGGAATTTGACCATGGCAACACCATCTTTTACATGTGCCTTTACAATATTTTCCTGCTCCACAGGATTTTTCACTGCCTTCATCACCGTTTCCGGATTGATCTGATTTATGATGTCCACATGTTCCGGTAATCTGGCATAAATCGCACAGTTTACACGGCTGCCATCCAGCATCACCTTCTCAGATGCAGCTATGGAGGCCGTGTATTCATAAATATCATTGTACGGACGAATGGTAATTCCCTGCGTTTCCAGAGCTTTCCTCACTTCGTTATCCAGAGACTTTTCCTGTATAAAAAGTACTGCTTCCGTCAGGGTAACTGCCGCATAGGAAAGTGCTACAGGATTGCATGTCACATCCGCACCACGGATATTGAACAGCCATGCAATATCATCAAGACTGGTCAGAAGATGTACGGTTGCTCCTGCTTTTTTCATACTTTCACGTACTTTTGAAAGCTTTTCCGCCGCTGTCACACCACTGTATTTTTCCGCATCCAGGATCCATACTTTCTCACAGGAAAGAGCCGGTCTGTCTTCCCAGACTTTTCCTCCCAGGTCCTCCAGCAGTGAAAAACGTATCTGCTTCTCTCCCAGAACTTTTTTCAGTTCCAGATAATATTCCTGGCCTACGGTTCTGCCGTCAAATCCCAGACAGCCTCCTTCGGGAAGCTTATCTGCCAGAAACTCGGCAACAGTGGGCACGCCTTTCTGTCCCATCTTATAAAGTGTGATTCCGCTTCCTTCCAGCTGATGTGCCGCCTGCACAAAGTAACGGCCGTCTGTCCAGAGGCCGGCTTCCTGTTCCGTCACCACCAGAGTTCCGGCTGAACCGGTAAAACCTGAAAGAAAACTGCGTTCCTTAAAATATTCTCCTGAATATTCCGAATCATGATAGTCCGCAGAAGTAACCATCCACGCATCGACACCGGATTCTTTCATGTATCCACGAAGTTTGTCAATTGTCCATCTGCTCATAATCAAATTAATCTCCATCTTATAATTCTCATCCACCATAACAGTTGGATGGCATAATCCAGATTTATTTTAACACAAAAAAAGCAGAAGGAAAACACCTGTATGAAGTTATATTTTCATGTTTCCTCCAAATCAGAAGCTGCACGTATATTTTATCCCGATCGGCAGAAACTATAACAGACGCAGAAGAAAATGCAATTTATAATAAAAAGTGAGTGCGATCAGAATGCACAGAACAGGACAGAGGTAGCTATGGCTAGAAAAAGAAAAGAATTCGATATTGATAAATTAACATCTCAGGAACTGATGCGTTTTGAAATAGCCAGAGAACTGGGACTGGATGATAAAATCATAACGGGAGGCTGGGGAGCTTTATCCGCACAGGAAAGCGGACGGATCGGAGGGATTATCGCCAGCCGCAATCGAAAAAAAAGAACTGCCGGGAATGCAGGGGAGGACTGAATCCCCCTGCGTTCCCGGCGGCTGACAACTCTTTATTCTACTTTCTTTTGTTCGAAAATTTTTTCGATGACGATTTCTGTCCTGCTGTTTTTTTGGCTGCAGGTTTCCTGTTCTTTTTTCGGGAAACGGAATATCCGAAACGACCGATTTTCTCCCCCAGTCCATAGTATTCCCCATGGGAATAAACTGCCAGACCGGCTTTGCTCAGGTTGAATCTGCCGGTTTCGTCCATGTACCGGTCATCAATGATGACACCGGTAACTTCTCCCAGGAACAGATCATGACTTCCCAGAGGAATCACCTGAACCACCTTACACTCTATATTTACCGGACTTTCACCGATACCCGGAACTTTCACAGTTTTTGATTCTGTGGGAGTCAGCTTCATCTGCTCAAATTTATCCACATCACGTCCGGAACGAACTCCGCAGTAATCAGCAGCATAAACCAGCTCCTCAGTAACCAGGTTCACCACAAATTCACCGGTTTCCTTAATTATATTGTAAGAATATCTTTCCGGACGTATGGATATGGAAATCATCGCCGGGGATGAGCAGGATGTGGATGCCCATGCTACCGTAATGATATTCGGTTTCTCATCTCCCCGTTTACAGCTGACCATAACAGCCGGTACCGGATACAGCATATTGCCCGGTTTCCAGAATTGTTTACCCATCTTATTGCTCCTGTCTTCTCTTTATTTTTACAGATTTTTTATAAATATAGTGTATTTCTAATATTTTCCGGCATACGAAAACAGATGCAGGACTCCGCACATGAATCCTGCACCTGTCGTGTCAATAGGTCGTGAATCCACAAACTTCAGACCATCCGTTCCATACAAAACCCCATTACAATATCGATGATTGCCGAATGCCGGTATGTTATACCTGCACGCTGTGTGCCTACCCATCACACACAGCTATTCGCCGCACATACAGATATACTATCCGTTCCATAATCTTTTCTTCAGTTTGTTTCAATAACAGTGCTGCTCAAATCTGACCCCCCATATTTGTCATCTCTGAACTGACACTGACTTCATCAACCATATCTTGATACAAGAATATCACATTAAGTAAAAATACTCAATAGTTTTTTTGTATTTTTTTGTGCACATAGCATGCTTTTATTCGATTTTCTATTGACTGCTTCTATGCATAATGCTATATCGTCCATTATGTTTCAGAAGAAAATTTGTATCTATACCAGAATAACAGTATTTTGACCTGCAAAAATTAGAAAATTATAACAAAATGCGTATCTTTTCTTTACAATTTCTTCATTTATTTATATAATTACTATATTCAAAAACGCATGTGATATTGTGAATATTAAGGAGGTACCATTATGAAAGATGAGACAACCAGCAACATGAACGACGAGACAATGGAATCTTCCAAGGAGACAAAAGAACTGGATCCCAACTGGGCTCATGACGCTCTGCAGGAGCTGGAAGACTGGATTGAATCTCAGGGAATTTATATCCGCCAGTAGCGTTTTTATTATCAGGAAAAGAGGTAATTCCAATGGTTACGAACATCAGAACCATCTCCAGCAACACATTTTATCCATATTTCAATCTGGCCCTGGAGAAATATCTGTTCGATACGGTAGATGATAACACAGTCATTCTCTACCTGTGGCAGAATGAAAAGTCTGTTGTATACGGATGCAATCAGAATGCCCGGAAAGAGCTTTCCGTCACCAGTCTGATTGACGATGGAGGGTATCCGGTCCGCCGTCTTTCCGGCGGCGGCGCTGTTTTTCATGATAAGGGAAATCTGAATTTCACCTTTCTTGCCAAAAAAGACAATTATGATGTGGATAAACAGCTTCAGGTCATCATCAAAGCCTGCAGCCTTCTGGGGCTTAGAGTCGAAAAGGCCGGACAGAACAATCTGACCATTGACGGGCGCACATTCTCAGGCAGTGCTTATTACAGATCCGGTGACCGCCGATACCACCACGGTACTTTGATGATCAATGCAGATACAGACAGGATGTCCGAATATCTGAATGTGGACTGCAGCAGATTTCAGTCTGAAGATGCAGGCTCAATTAAGGAAAGTACAGCCAATCTGGTGGATTTCTGCCCGGAGCTGGATGTTGAAATCATGCGTCAGAAGATGTTTGAGGCCTTCGAACATGTATACGATCTGAAAGCTTCTCCCATTTCCGGTACAGAGCTGGATCCCGGCGTCATCATGTCCTATGAGAAGCTTTTCAGTGACGATGACTGGCTGTACGGACGGTGCATCCAGTTTGGAAACCGGATCAACAGACGTTTTGCCTGGGGAGATTTTGATCTGAATCTGAATGTGGACGAAGGTGTTATTACCGCAGCTCAGCTGTATTCCGATGCCATCGATGAGTATTTTATTGCTTCCATCGGACAGAGACTGGAAGGAACTGCCTATTCCTATGAAGCTTTATCCACCCTTGTAAAGTCCTGCTGCTCCGCCAAAGAGCATGATGTCATGGCCGAAGACATCTGCGGATTACTGTCTGAATCCATCTGATTACAGCAAGGCAGGGAAATAAAACTTTTGCAGTAATTTCCTGTCCGGCTGTAAAACCATGTACAATTATTACAATAAGAAAAAGAGAGAGACATTACTATGATTATCAATAAGAAAGCATTAAAGTTTAAAAGCCAGATTGTGAATCTGTCTTCCACGCGCTCGCTGGTTCTGTGCGCATTTTTCGTAGCAATTTACATTGTATTATATTTCTGCAACATCAAGATTACCAATGATATTCAATTCCGGCCCGGCTATCTGGCCATTGCAGCAGCGGGTATGTACGGCGGTCCCATCATGGGAGCTCTCACCGGAGCGGTGGGTGATGTGCTCAGCATGCTGGTTACAGGCGGACAGGGAGAAGTGTTCTTCTTCGGTTTTACCGCCAGCTACGCGCTGATGGGATTTTTCTTCGGTATTGTTCTTCACGGCGGAGCCATTACCGTAGTGCGCGGCATCGCAGCTGCACTGGTGGAGTTTCTTGTTTCCATTTTTCTGAATACATACTGGCTGATGATCATGTATTATCAGGGGCAGAATTACTTTGCACTGCTGATTACACGCCTTCCCAAATGTCTGATCATGCTGGTTATCAGCAGTGTGGTACTCACAGTCATCATGAAAGCATTGTACACTGCATTTAACAGGGCGGGACTGCTGCCGAAATACTGATCTGTTTTATCACCGGCCTGATTTCATTTGACAGTAAAGATACAGGACATTACATATCTTATAACAGACAAATCCCACAGATTACGGTTTAACTGCCGGTTCTGTGGGATTTATCTGTATGTTGCTGTATTACCTGTTACTGTGTTACTGCCTTCAGATTACCTATGGAGATATCTCCGGCTACTGCCAGATCCTCTGCCATAAATACGGAGGCAAAATTATCGGAGAAAAGAATCTGAGCGGAAGGCTGAAATTCTTCATCTCCTTCCCAGAAAATAAATATCATGGACAGGCCGTCCATAAATTCAAATGAATAGGCCACATCTCCCATCTTTACGGGTTTTCCTCCCAGCGCTTCCATGCCGGCGCGGAATTTGTCCAGTTTATAACCGAAGCCAAACTGAAGCCGGAAAATACATCTTCCCTGAAACTGTCTGAAATACAGTTCACCGTTGGGTATATCCCTGTAGGTCACGAAATTACCTGCAGCGGGTACCATACGGCACTCCACCAGAAAACGCAGTACAAAAATCTTCGTTTTATGAAAATCCAGCAGCGTATGATAAGAGGTATCGGACTCATCTTCTTTACGGATATTAAAATCCGGATAACTGATAAAATACCCTTTGTTCATCACGTGCATGAAAAATTCATTGGTATCCGGGTTATATACAACACCCGTTCTTTCTGCAATTTCGAAGGGATCTGCTTCCCTGTAAAGCTCCAGATAATGCTCGAGCGGCCTCATCTCCAGATTATCTTTTGCATAGTCAAATTCTTTATTCTCCACTTTTCTTACTCCTTATCTTATCTGATACGGGGCATCCCCGGAAAAAGCTGTGTTTAAGCTGTTTCCCTTCCCTGCCTAATCTTCCATATTCTGTACGGACGGGAACAGGAATGCATCCGTGTGCGGAATGAAGCATGCTGCCACAAAGGAATCCATATATCCCGGATGTGTACTCAATTCCAGATAGGTCATGCTGGAAGCCAGCTCAGTCACCTTATCTTCTGCTTCATTGGACAACAGCATCGCGTAAGATCCTGCCAGTGAAGAATTACCGATATATTTGTATTTCTCCAGAGGAATGTCAGGAAGCATACCAATACGTACGGCATTCTTCATATTGATGCCGCTGCCGATACCACCGGCAACATATACATTATCTACAACAGTCATATCAAAGCCCAGTGATTCAACCAGCGTGATAATACCGGAGTAAATAGCGCCTTTTGCACGGATAAAGCTGTCAATATCAACTTCTGTGATCTCCACATCCTTAACCGCGCCGGTATCTTCCTTGAAAGCAATGATATAGCTCTTCATGCCGTCCTCATCTACTTTGACACGTTTACCTTCGCGGACCAGCTGACCCTTGGCATTGATAATACCGCAGCGGAACAGTTCAGCAATAATATCGATGATACCGGATCCGCAAAGACCAATCGGCTTCTGACCTTCATCTCCGATGATGGAAAGATTCGGTTCCATGGTCTCCTTATCAATGGTAACAGCCTCGATGGCACCGTCTGTAGCACGCATACCGCAGCTGATATCACCGCCCTCGAAAGCAGGGCCTGCAGAACATGCACAGCTCATGAGAAAATCGGAATTACCAAACACAATCTCACCGTTTGTACCCAGGTCAATAAATACTGAGAACTCTTCACTGTTCCAGATACCGCTGGCCAGTGTACCGGCTGTAATGTCACCGCCCACATAACTGCCGATATTGGGAGCAAAAATAATATCCGAATTGGGATTGATGATCAGCTTCAGATCTTTTGCGTAAATATTTTTCATATGGAAAAATGCGGGAATAAACGGTTCCATACGCAGAGGATTGGCATTCACACCCATGAACAGATGATTCATGGTGGAGTTGGAAGCCAGGCTCATTCTGTATATCTGGTCCGGCTTGATACCGATGCTTCTGCACATATTGGCAATCATGGGATTCAGTGTATCATCAATGATGGCTTTCTGAAGTTTCTTTACGCCGCCCGGTTTTGTCTGCTCCACAATACGGTTGATAACATCAGCACCATAACGGATCTGCCCGTTGCCGGCCGATCCTTTTGCGAGAATCTCACCCGTCTGCATATCAATGAGCACAGATGAAACCGTTGTTGTACCGATATCGATTGCAAGTCCGACGATTCTGGCATTGTCACAGGCAGGGCAGACATCATAAACGAAGCATCTGCTGCCTGTCATCTTATAGACAACCTTAACCCGGAAATCATCCTCTCTCAGCACATCCGGCAGTTTTTTAATAACCGTAAACGGCAGAATTACTTTCTCTGCACCGGTTGCAGCCTCCAGAGCCCATGTCAGTCTTTCATTATCCGGCATGGTATCATCCAGAGAAGGTGCATCCATCGTCACTTCCACCATGGCCATATCATTGGTAAGTGAAATACCGCTTCCTTCAATATCGGCTTTGATTTTTTCAAAAATTGCGATTTCTTCCGGAGAACTTAAATCTGCCACTTTCATGCGGCTTTTGTACGCAGATGCAATATCCGGTACTTCAATCACCAGATCTTCGTCCGTAACTTTGCTGACGCAAGCCAGTCTCCAGCCTGCAGCATATTCTTCATCGGTAATATGCTGTGTTTTGGGAGATTCAATAGTTCCGGAAATCAGTTTAATCTTGCATTTACCACAGGTTGCATTACCGGAACAGGGAGCATCAATTGCAACATTGGCATCTCTGGCAATATCAAGAAGCCGGTCGCCTTTGTTTGCATGAATAACCACATCCGGGCTTTCGCTGATTTTAAATGTAATCTGTGCCATCGCTTTTCCTCCATTAATAATAAATTCGTTTCTTTACATCAGTTCAGGCATATTCAGTGCAGGATGTCCTTTTTCAGTCAGAAATTCCAGAACTGCTTCAGAATCAGTTGCGATTGTTTCATCGCAGACCATATCTGTAAAGTTGTCAATACCATACAATTCTTTTGCTGTTTTATTAAGTCTGGGAGCCACGTCATCCTTCAGTTCTTTGGGCATCCATACGATTCGTTCAATACCACCTTCAGCCTTGATGAATTTTTTGGATGAAATAAAATGACGTCCATGTCCCATAAAGCCGGGAGTCTGAACACCACCGCCTGTCATGGAAGCCAGTTCACCGAATGTCATACCGGTGGGTGTCATACCCTTGAATTCACGATTACAGATAACAACGCCGTTTGCTTCCGGCATGATACCACAGATACACTCAAAGCATCCACAAGAAGTCATGGGATCTTCCATAATAGAATACAGAGTTACGTGTTCAAGAGCACCGTGGCTCGCTTCGTTAACCATACGGTCCGCATCCGGATAAATACCTTTTACTTCATCCAGACAGCCTTCCTTGCTGATAATCTGGCAGGGACCTGTGGGATCCAGTTCATTGGTAGCCTTGGCATCCAGCCATGATACGGCACCACAGAGACCGAGTCTTTCAGGAGTTACTACACAGCAGTGCGCCGGTGCAAATGACTGGCAGAGAATGCAGGTATAAAATACATCAACAGTCTCATCACTTAAAGATTCAAGACGTTCATCTCTTGCATTGTATTTGGGCATGGCAACAGTTTCAAGGATCTCAGCCGCTTTGTCCTTCTCTGTGTAGAAGGTAATCTGACATTTATCGACAACAGCGTCGAAATCGTTAATAATCATATCATATAAAACTTCCATGAAATCCTTCAGACGCAGACCCGCTTCGTAAGCTTCATTGCTGATACGGATGCGGAACTGATTTCTCTGACCGGTGTGCATAACACCTTCCATATAGTTGTACCATGTATGAATCTTACGTTCAATTACGGATTCAAAATCCTCCTGCATCTTGTCGCCTGCAACTTCCACTACGCAGGCCAGAGGCAGCTCAACAATACCGTCGCCGTCAATATCGGGTCCGATCAGTGTCAGTTTTTTGTCTTCAATTTCGTCCTTCTGTTTCATCAGCACAACTTCACAGGTGGTATTCTTATGGGAGCTCATCTCGGCATGCATATCGCTTTTGCGGATAATCTCACCTTCAAATGCTGCAGCAAATGCAACAGGAATCGGAATCTCTGTAACCTTGATCTTGATATTTCTCAGTTCAAGAGATTTCTTAACGGTTTCGTCGTGGTTCAATACGGATTCCAGTGCACCGGGTACCTGATTCTCGCCCAGATCAATGTCTGCAACTACAGGGAAACCAAGAGCAATTGCACCCGCTCCTGCAGATACAACCACTTCATTAAGAGGCCCGAATGTATTAACAAATGCAGGAACTCTTTCTTTAGTATACTGAAGGAGTGCTGCCAGATTACCGGGTTCAATACCACCAAAAATCAAAGCTGCACGAATTGCAACTGTTACAACGTGAGTTACTGCCGTCACATCATGTCCCAGAGGAATAACCCGCAGTTCAAGTCCTGTCTTAACACCGCCGTCAATAACCTGGTCAATAATATCACCTACAAGGAAAGTCAGAATACCTTTGCTCTGATAATCCTTCACTACTTTAACCGCGTCAGCCGGGTCATCTGCCTTGCCCAATACCACAGCAACACCGGGAATATCTCCGGTAACCAGAGGTACGCCCAGAGAACGTATAATCGGATCACTGACAAAACCGATACCAGTTTCATCCGCATAGGGATCAGGATTTCCCACATATTTTAAAGCTTCAATAATTTCGGCACCTACAGCAGTCGCAAGACCTGCATTCAATGCTTCTCCCAGATCCTCTTTATTGCTGATCAGGCTTTTTAATACTCCCACACATGCAGGTAAATCCCCCAATGTAGTAACCTTTACTCCCGTTGCCGCATAAATAGTCGGCAGAAAGTAAGCTGTATCACCGAAAGAAATACTCTGCTCTGCGCCATATTTTTCAATTGCATCATTAACTGCGCCTTCTGTAAGACCTACTACCGCATTTGATCCTGCATAAATCAAATCTGTCAAAACACTCATTTTCGTTCTCCTTAATTATTTTTCTTATAGTACCTTGTATGTACGGATTTGTTCAGCAAAGACTGGGCAACCATTCGAACTATTGCAAGGTTATAGTATTATATTACCACATATCGCACAAAAAATCATCTGCTTTTTGTTAAATTTACAACAATAATGTGGTTGCAGTTTAGACTTTGGCGGGAAAATGGTGAGGGGTGAAGCCAGGGGTTTTGTTTTCCCGCTGAATGAAGTTCTTAACTGCATATGGGATATACCACGCATAATTTGGGAACGTATCTCCTTGTAAAGTATCACAGACATTCCGCCTCAAAAACTCCATTCCCGTCTGAAGTTCAAACAGTAAAAATGAGCGGGAAACTCCCTTATAGAAATTCCCCACTCATGTCATTCAATTATAAAAACTCATATCAGGTCAGATACCTGAAATCTCCCAATAACTGCTCTGTTTGATGCAGATAAACTGTACAAACCCGCAATAATCAGGATGCTGTTTCTGTAAAGCGATTGATTACAGATCCAGATAAGAGTCTGCGTACATATATCTGTCTTTCAGGATATCGCAGGATTTGATCATATCCATCATGTTCTTATCATTAGGATTGATAATAGCAGATGTCAGACCCTGTGACATAGCCATAGCGATCATAGCGCAGTCCATCTTGGTTCTTAATTCTTTAGGCATACCGTTGGATACGTTTGACAGACCACCGGTAGAATTCAGGCCGTTTTCTGTGAAGAACTTGATAGCATCAAAAATCTGCTGCTGTTTGTCCTGCATACCTTTAGCAACCAGGAACAGAGGATCCATCCACATATCTGTGGGTTCCATACCGAGCATCAGACCATGCTCCAGCAGTTCCATACAGAAGCCCTGGATTTCTTCAACTGATCCGGGAACAGCACCT
>JAXDZY010000078.1:0-29391 GCA_034086685.1 Lachnospiraceae bacterium | reverse complement strand
AATCAGGTGCAAAAAAGGAACAAACGCAAAAACACCTCAGCAGGAATTTTACAATGTCCGATAAGGACCGCATTCCTGCTGAGGTGTTTATTTTGTTTAAACTTGAGGGGCTGAAAACGGCATTATCCGACAGCCCCTTTTTAATTATATCTCCTGGTTTTCACAGCTGCTTCAGACCTTTCAGATTTCTTTACAAAGCAGCCAGCAGAATCCATATGCAGGAAGATAGACATCTCTGGGAACAATCAGCTCACCACTTACAAGATCCATAAAAGGCTGTAAGCCTTCATTGATCCAGGCCGTTTTATTGTATTCACTGAAATTAAACAGAGCAATCAGTTTATGATTATTATTCTGCCTTACCATACCGAGAATAGAGTTATCCCATGTATCAATTGTCCATACTTCCGCATCAGAAGCAAATGCATCTTCTTCTGCCCGCAATCCTTCCAGCCGTTTTAATTCGGTAAAGAATCTGCCCTGAATCGTATCCGGATCTTCTCTCTTCTCAGCATCTTCCCAGATGAATTTTCCTCTGTGAAGATAACGGGAATCTTCCACCTTATTGACATCTTCTTTATAGGAATAATCATTCTGCCGGCATACTTCATCACCACTGTATATAATAGGCAATCCCGACTGTGTCAGCATAAATGCGTGCAGCAGAATATCAAAATTAATTGCCTTTTCCAGTTTATCTTTTTCATGTTTATAAGCAGCTTTCTCAATACCGCACAGAGACGCAGTCGTTCCGCAAAGTCTTGCATCACCAAGTCTTGGATCAGAGTTATAAAGCTCACCTTCTGAAAAACTTTCGGGAATCATACCCGTAAAGAAATCATTGAGATATTTTTTATGAGGAATCTCTTCAATTCCGAAGTTTCTCAGATAATTATAGTCCAGGCCCCAGCCAATGTCATCATGACAGCGCAGATAATTCAGGAACAGATACTGCTTGGGCAGACCGCTGAGAATATCCATCTGATGTTTCAGCAGACGCACATCTCTTGTGGCAACCGTGTGCCAGGTTGTACACATGGTAGTCGCATTGTAAAGCATATGGCACTCCGGCTTATCCACCGTGCCAAAATAAGGAACTACCTTTACCGGTTCCATAACCACTTCTCCCAGCAGAATAATACCCGGACATACAATTTCACTGATCATACGAATCATACGGACAATGGTATGTACCTGGGGAAGATTGCGGCAGTCTGTCCCCAGCGTTTTCCAGATATAGGGAACAGCATCAATACGAAATATATCAATTCCTTTATTGGCCAGATACAGAATATTATATACCATCTCATTGAATACAACAGGATTTCTGTAATTCAGATCCCACTGATAAGGATAAAAGCTCGTCATTACATACTTCTGAATATCCTCAAGCCAGGTAAAATTACCGGGGGCCGTTGTAGGGAACACCTGTGGTACCGTCTGCTCAAACTTTGCGGGAATATCATAATTATCATAGAAGAAATAACGATCCATGTATTCCTTCTCCAGATTTTTCGCCCGTTTTGCCCATTCATGATCTTCAGAAGTATGATTCATAACAAAATCAAGGCATACGCTCATTCCCCTGTTGTGGCACTCGATAACAAGCTGCTCCAGATCATCCATGGTGCCCAGATCCGGACGCACCTTCCTGAAATCCGCAACAGCATACCCGCCGTCACTTCTTCCCTCCGGTGAATCAAAAAGCGGCATTAAATGCAGATAATTTACATTGCAGCTCTCCAGATAATCCAGATGCTCCCGAACGCCGTTCAACGTATCTGCAAACTGCTCCGTATACATCATCATACCAAGGATATCCTGCTTTTTGTACCAATCCGGATTTGCTTCTCTTTCACGGTCAAGAGCCTTCAGGGTATCCCTTCTTTCGCTGTACCACTGATACATGTGCTCACACAATTCATCAAAATACGGAGAATTATCTCCGTAAAGCTCGCCGTACAGCCACCTCAGTTCAGGAAAATGTCTGCCAAACCTTTTTTTGTATTCATCGCTGTATGTCGTATTGTCCACTGTCATGATTATATCTCCTATTTGCCATTGTATTATAACACAATATGTTATCTGCTTATTATATCTGGCCAGGCATTTTAAAAAATGCAGGTTCCGTAATATGAAAATACCGGCGGCAACCATGCCACCGAAAAAATTATATCATACACAGTCTGGAATCACTAATAGATTTTTCGGGTGGATTTTTTCAGGATTTTTGTGCAAACTGTAAGCGTCCTTAATCCTTTACTCCACAACCACACTGTCGTAAATCAACTGATATGCCTGTTTGGAAATATATGCATACTCCAACGTATCCTCTCCGTAAGTTTTAAGCAGTTCATCTTTATCCATGGAATACTGATCAGCCTGCTCCTGCAGGAATGCATCATAATCATCGCCCTCAGCCCTGATTCCTTCCTGCTCTGCAACCGCGCTTAATATCAGATCCTCCTGTATGGCCTGCTCAATATCTGCTCCGACTTCCTCTGTCAGGAAAGTCTCCAGATCTTCCTGTACGGTATCCAGATACTCATCCAGAGTAATTCCGTAAGCAGACTGCAGTACCGAATTATAGTAATTCACATAGGTCTGTCTGTAATATTCATTCAGAGATTCAGGATACTCATCTGCAAATGCGGCATTGGCCATCAGTTTGTCTGCCAGTGCACTGGTCAGGTTGTTTTCTCTGATTCCATCCCTGACATACTGCTCATAATCAGCTTTTGTATCATAAGAAGTATTGGCCGCTACAAACTCATCCGTATATTCCGGTGTTGTGTATTCCTGAATCTTATTGATCTTAACCTCAAATACCACATCTTTTCCTGCCAGTTCTTCGCTGTAATTCTCCGGAAATGTCAGGTTCAGACTGACCTCTTCACCCTTTTTGTGACCAATCAGACCATCTTCAAATCCATCAATGAAACGTCCGCTTCCAATCTGCAGATCAGATCCGGAAGCACTGCCGCCATCAAATGTTTCACCATCCACATAACCGGTGTAATCAATATTCACCACATCTCCTTCTTTTACAGCACGATCTTCAGTGATTTCTTTTGTTTCCTGAGCATTGGCAAGCAGCTGATCAATCTCATTCTGAACTTCATCATCGGAAGCCTTAATGTCAGCTTCTGCAAATTTTAAACCTTTATACTCTTCAATGGTGCAGTAATCCGTAGCCTTGTATTCACCTCTTGTGAGAGGTTCCTGTGATTCTGCTGTCTGTGATTCTGCAGCAGCATTTGTACCGGCAGCATCCGAAGCTGCTTCTGTCTGCCCGTCACCTTTCCCTGAGCATCCTGTCATCAGCATTGCCATACATAAAAGCAATGTAAAAAATCCTGTTACTCTTTTCATGTTCATCCTCCAACATCAATTGATTCATTCTATCACCGCATATTTCAGAACACAGTCTGAAACCAGCTGTTTCATATAAAGCAGACGCATCTCTTCTTCAGAGTAATAATCCAGAAGCTCATCTGCATCCGCATATCCCTGTTCCCCGGCATATTTCTCCATATATTCCACGTATTCTTTTACCGTGGATTTAAGATTCTCCCGGGATATCACATATTCATTGATCAGAATATCCTTTTCATCAGCTTCAACAGACGCCGCATTATCCTCATCAGCAAGAAGTTCTTCAACCGAAGCATAATCCATCTTCTTCAGAAGTTCTTCCAGACTGGTTCCTTCATACTCTGCATACTGCTCCAGAAAATCCACCATGCGCTGCTCACACTGTTCCTTCAGTTCTTCCGGGCATCGTTCCATAACGGCGTGCTCATCCAGCCAGACTGCAACCGCGTCCAGACGGGCAGAGTCTTCCAGAATGGATCTGATGGCAGCTTCATAATCAGCTGTGGTATCATACTCCGTATGTTCCTTCACAAAATCATCCGTATAATCAGGAACTACGGATAAACATACCTTATATACCGTAACATCAAAATGGACTGTCTTTCCATTCAGCATCTCATCGCCGTAATCTTCGGGATATTCCAGATCCATCTTAATTTCGTCACCTGCCCGGGCACCTTCCAGCTGATCTTCAAATCCGGGAATCAGACCGCTTGTACCCAATTCCAGCTGATAATCCTTTTCATCATAAATAACTTCCCCATCCAGAGTCCCTGTGAAATCCACCTGCAGTGTATCTCCTGCCAGGGCACCTCTGTCTGTCACTTCCTCCAGCACAGCATACTCTGTCAGCAGTGAATCAACATGATTCTGCACTTCATCCTCAGAAATCTCCAGATCCTCTGCATTCAGCACAATATTCCGGTAATCCTCATCCATCTTCAGATACTCAGAGGGATCGTAATCAAAGGTAAATATCACTTCATCCTGCGGATTCTGTTTCAAAATCTGTTTTTCCTCATCTACTGATGCAGAATCCGATTCTGCTTCTGTTTCCACAGAATTATCAGAGGAATCCATCTGCCCGGAATCTGCCGGACGATTCTCTCCGGACCGAGCACATCCGCCCGATATCACTGCAAAACACAAAAGCAATGCGCACAGTTTTCCGATTCTTTTCATACCTGCCTCCTTATTCCTGTCAATAAACTCTCCAGCAGTTCACAGAAAAAAAGCTGGAACAACACAAAATACACTATACACTTCCATTTTTTCCGAGTCAATAGAATCCACAAAAATTAAAAAGATTTTTATTATTTTCATACAATTTTCACCGGTTTTGTAGTATGATAGACTGTATGATTTCAGTTGTGCTGAGACGTATTTTGTAAAATCCCATTGATTATAAGCAAAGGAGGCCATTCAGATGGCTGTAAAACACCACAAACGGCAGTTTTTCCGTGTATCTGACCATATTTCTCTGAAAATCTGCTTTCGAAATTTATTTTATTTCCTTGTCCCTCTGATCAGTTTCTACTGTCTGGAATTTTATACACATGATCCATGGCTCATGGCTTTTCTTCCTCAGCTGATCAACTATCTTCTGTTCCTGACCACCGGAATTTTTCTATATGGGCTGACAGGAAGAAGCTGGTGCGCCACCACATTCCTCCCTCTTTATTCTCTGATTACAGGTATTGCCAATTATTTTGTTATGGCTTTCCGCAATAATCCCATCCTTCCATGGGATCTTGAATCTGTAACAACTGCGATCACTGTCAGCGATAATTATAATTATGAAATCAATTACCGTTTTACAGGCAGCACAGTTATTCTGATTCTTACCATAATCTGTGGTTTTCTGATATCCTCCAGAAATAAACAGAAACTGTCTGTCCGGTTTCGCCCTGTACTCTGTGCCGGTTCTCTGGCCATTCTGTTTCTGACCTCGGCAGGCATGATGAATAATACCATAACCGCTTATCTTCTGACTCCCACTAATCTGTTTACTCAGTGGGCATCCTACCGTGATAACGGCTTCACGGTTTCTTTCCTGCAGAATCTGCAATATATACAGATTAAAAAACCCGCAGGCTACAATGCAGATACACTGGATCAGGAACTGAAAGAATTTTCTGCTTCCCCACAAGCTTCTCCAAAAGAACAGTCCAACCTGGAAAGCTCTCCTCATATAATCGTGATCATGAACGAATCCTTTTCTGATTTATCGGTTCTGCATGATTTTGAAACAAATGAAGATTACATGCCTTATGTACACAGTCTGCAAAAAGAAAACCGTTCCGATCTGATCACCGGTAATCTGTTTGTGTCTGTCTGCGGAGGCAACACAGCCAACACGGAATTCGAATTCCTCACCGGAAGCAGCATGGCATTCCTTCCACCGGGAAGTGTTCCCTATCAACAGTATATTGACGATAATATTCCAAGCCTTGCATCACAATTTGCAGATATCGGCTACAGCACCACCGGTCTGCATCCCTATAATGCCGCCGGCTGGAACCGTAATCTGGTATATCCCCTGCTTGGTTTCGAAAATACATGCTTTCGAAACGATTTTTATTCAGTACATATTATCCGGAAATATGTTTCCGATGAATCTGCCTACAGTAAACTGTCTGCACTTTATGAAAGCCGTACAGCCGGAGAAAAACTGTTTTTATTTGAAGTAACCATGCAGAATCACGGTGGTTATTCTGAGATTTTTGATAATTTTCCTGTTAAAGTCAGGTTGACGGATATTCATACCGGCAGCAGTCATGCCACAGAGAATTATCTGACTCTGATTCAGGAAAGTGACCGTGCTTTTCAGAATCTGATTTCTTCTTTTGAATCCAGCGAAGAACCGGTTATTATCCTGATGTTCGGAGATCATCAGCCCAACGATTATGTTTCCGAAAATATCGCGTCCCTGACCGGGAACAAAAAAAATGATCGTTCCCTGGAGGAATTACAGAACCGTTATGTTGTACCTTATGTAATCTGGGCCAATTTTGATCTGGATAAAGAATCCGCAGGTTTTTCCGACAATACATCAGACAATCTGCTGAATGGCAATACATTGAGCAGCAACTATCTGGGGGCCAGCCTTGTCCGGCTGGCAGGACTGGAAACCACCGATTACCAGGATTTCCTTCTGACTCTGAAAGAAACGCTCCCTGTCATCACCGCCAATATGGTAATTGATAAAGATGGAAAATATATGACCATTGATGAGGCCAAAAAGACTTATCCTGAATTGATGAATTTGTACGAAAAACTGCAATACCGCATGATTTTTGATCAGTAATGCCAATCTGTTTCACCGGCAGCAGAACTGCTGCCGGTGAAACAGATTTCTTTTTATCTATATCTCACACAAAAAAAACGCTGCAGACACTGTAAAATGTCTGCAGCGGCTTTTCACGTTATGCTGCGCATAAGCGATCCGTTACCTGATTATTTAAGAGTAACTTTAGCGCCTTCTTTTTCCAGAGCTTCTTTAGCGGCTTCTGCTTCTTCTTTGGATACAGCTTCTTTAACTTTGCTGGGAGCACCGTCAACAACAGCCTTAGCTTCTTTCAGACCCAGACCTGTTAATTCACGAACAACTTTGATGACTTTAACTTTGTTAGCACCAACTTCTGTTAATTCAACATCAAATTCTGTCTTTTCTTCAGCTGCTTCTGCTGCTGCGCCGCCTGCTGCTACTACAGCTACACCTGCTGCTGCAGATACACCAAATTCTTCTTCACAAGCTTTTACTAAATCATTTAATTCTAATACTGTAAGCTCTTTGATAGCTTCAATAAATTCAGCAGTAGTTAATTTTGCCATTACTGTTTACCTCCGTAATATAATTCACTTCTTTAAAATTGTGGTAAAAATCTTTGTACAATGCCAATACATTGACCAGGATATTGATTATGCTTCTTCCTTTTCTGCAATCTGCTTGATAACACGTGCAAAATTTGCAACAGGAGACTGGATACTTCCAAGCAGTTTGGACAGTAATTCGTCTCTGCTGGGAATAGTAGCAATCTTGCCGATTGTATTGCAGTCATAGTAGGTGCCTTCAATCACACCGGATTTTAACTGTAACTTATCAGCTTTCTTTGCAAATTCATACAGGTTCTTTGCAGGAGCAGTTGCATCTGTTGAAGAAATTGCTACAGCTGTAGGGCCTTCCAGATCTTTTCCAAGTTCTTCGAAAGCTGTACCAGCGATTGCACGCTTAACCATGGTATTCTTGTATACTTTGTATACAACACCAGCTTCTCTCATGGTTTTACGTAACTGAGTATCCTGTTCTACAGTTAATCCTCTGTAGTCAGCTAATACAACAGCCTTAGCGTCTTTCAGCAGATCAGAAATTTCAGCAACAACAGGCTGCTTTAATTCTACCTTTGCCATGAACGGTGTACCTCCTTATTTATTCTCGCCGAATCTAAGAGAGTCGCCGCTTTTGCGGATATAAGAAAACCCCTCTGCCCAAAGACAGAGAGGTGTAAGGATTCCCTTAAAAACATTCCTCGGCAGGCGTTTATCTGCTTATACCTTTCGGCACCTGCTGTCTTCGGCGTGTGATGCCATCTGAATCACGCGGCATCTTTTATATATTATCATAATTTTATAATACTGTCAATCAATTTCTGCAAAACTTTTCAGGACAGAATTAGTTCATTAACTTAACAGGATTCAGTTTGATACCAGGTCCCATGGTTGTTGTCATGGTTACGCTTCTTAAGAACTGACCTTTAACTGCACTGGGTTTTGCTTTGATGATAGCATTCATCAGCGTCTGGAAGTTTTCAGCTAATTTCTCTTCAGGGAAAGAAACCTTGCCGATCGGTACGTGAATGATGTTTGTCTTATCAAGTCTGTATTCAACCTTACCAGCTTTGATATCATTGATAGCTTTTGTTACATCCATGGTAACAGTACCGGACTTGGGGTTGGGCATTAAGCCTTTGGGTCCGAGTACACGACCCAGACGACCAACAACACCCATCATATCAGGTGTAGCTACAACAACATCGAAATCCAGCCAGCCTTCGTTCTGAATTCTGGGCAGTAATTCTTCTGCTCCAACATAATCAGCACCTGCTGCTAAAGCTTCATCAGCTTTTGCACCTCTTGCAAATACCAGAACCTTTACAGATTTACCTGTACCATTGGGCAGTACAACTGCACCACGGATCTGCTGATCTGCATGACGGCCATCACAGCCTGTTCTGATATGAACTTCTACAGTTTCGTCAAATTTAGCGAAGGATGCTTTCTTAACCAGAGCAATCGCCTGATCTGCATCATAAAGCTGAGTACGATCTACTAATTTAGCATTCTCTAAATACTTTTTTCCTCTTTTCATGATAACCTCCTAGTGGTAATTGCGGGACATCAACCCTCCCACATTCTATGCCGGAACAGACACAAGGAAAAGAAAGGAAGCCTGTCCGGTTCTTTCATTATGGTCTGCAGAAAGCTGCAGGTACATGCTTTCCGCCATCAATGTCAATATATCAGTCTACTACTGTGATACCCATGGAACGAGCGGTACCGGCGATCATGCTTGCAGCAGCTTCTTCAGTTGCAGCATTTAAGTCGGGCATCTTCAGTTTTGCAATTTCCATAACCTGAGCTTTTGTGATAGTAGCAACTTTATTCTTGTTCGGAACGCCTGAACCGGACTTGATATTGCATGCCTTCTTTAATAATACAGCAGCCGGCGGAGTCTTGCAGATGAAGCTGAAGCTTCTGTCAGCGTATACAGTAATAACTACAGGAATAATCATACCAGCCTGATCAGCTGTTCTTGCATTGAACTCTTTTGTGAACTGTACAATATTAACACCGTGCTGACCCAAAGCAGGACCAACCGGCGGAGCCGGTGTTGCCTTACCGGCAGGAATCTGTAATTTAATAAAACCTGTTACCTTTTTTGCCATTTTAGGCACCTCCTATATTACACCTCTACAGGTGCTTTGTGGTAATGTCGGGAGTTTCTCCCTCCCACGCCTGCAAACCATACAGGCAGAAATTCGAGTTACATAATCACAAACCTTGTAAACGAAATCTGCAATTGCATCTTATCCTAATAATTTTCCGCTCTCTTTACATCCGAGAAAGAAAATTCTGCCGAAGTTTCTCCGAACATCTCAACACGGATGGTCAGAAGCTCACGGTCTTCATCTACCGATTCTACAGCAGCTACCGTACCCTGCAGCGGACCAGGTGCAGTGACTTCAATCATCTCACCTACACTGTAGGAAATAACACGTCTTGCCACATCGGCAAACATGGCATCAATCTCTGCCTGAGTCAACGGAACCGGCTTGGATTCCGGACCTACGAAACCGGTAACGCCTCTCGTGTTTCTTACTACATACCAGGTATCATCAGTCATATACATTTGAATAAGGACATAGCCAGGGAAAAGTTTTTTCTGAGAAATCTTTCTTGCTCCGTTGTGAAGTTCTTCAACTTCCTGCAGCGGGACTACAACCTGAAGCATCTGATCCTGAAGCTTGCGGTTTTCAATTGTCTTCTCAAGGTCAACCTTAACCTTGTTCTCATAGCCTGAGTAGGTATGAACCACATACCACTGAGGTTTCTCTGTTCTTTCCCACTTTTCTTCTTTCTTATCAACTGTCATAACTTTCTGCCGTACCCTCCCTATGCAATTATGAAACCGAGGCCAAATTTGATAATCATGTCAATTACCGCAATAATAACTCCCAAAGCTACGGAGCAGACTGCAACTGCTGCAGTGCTCTTCGTAAGAGAATCTTTATCGGGCCAGATAATCCTGCCGAACTCCACTTTGAGGTTAGTCAGAATCCGCTTCAGACCTCCGCTTTTTGCAGCGGTCTTTTTCTGGCTTTTCTCTTTTCTGGTGGTTTTCTCTTCCATAATACTAACCTCCCGGGAAATTATTATTTCGTTTCTTTGTGTACTGTGTGAGCTTTGCAGAATCTACAGTACTTCTTGGTCTCCATCCTTTCGGGATGGTTCTTCTTTTCTTTCATCGTGTTGTAATTACGCTGCTTACATTCTGTACAAGCCAAAGTGATCTTTACACGCACAACTTCCACCTCCAATTATGATTCATTACTGATTAATCCGTATCTGTAAAAGATACGAAGCATTGCCTTAAGGCCAAAAAAAAAGGACCTCAAGTCTTCCACACGCCCCTACAATATAACACAGGGGGTGTTAAATCGTCAAGTCCTTTTTTATGTTTTCTTTTTTCAGAATCTGTTTTTTTTCTTCCAGCGGCAGATTCTGTAGGCAATGCCATGCCAGCTGTCTTCTGACAGAGTTTCTTCCATTACAAAACGTCCATCCGCTTCCAGATCAGGAAACCATGTATCCGCTTCAAAATCCGCTTCCACATGCGTCACATAAACCGTATCGCATCTGTCCAGAAATTCCCAGTAGACCTGCCCTCCTCCAATGATATAAATCCGGTCCGCATCGTACATTTCCAGTTTCCGGTCCAGCTCCTCCATACTGTGAACCACCACAGCGCCATCCCCCTGCCATCCGGTATTGCCTGTCAGCACAATATTGGTTCTTCCCGGCAAAGCTTTTTTTCCCGGAAATGATTCAAATGTCTTTCTTCCCATGACAACCGCATTGCCCATGGTCTGCGATTTGAAAAATTCCATATCTCCGGGAATATGTATCAGCAGGTCTCCACCTCTTCCGATTCCCCAGTTTTTATCTGCCGCTACGATCATTTTCATTCGGAACACCTCTATTCTTTCCAGTTATCTATTGTCAAAAAGTTCTATGTATGTTATAATTTTATCAAAATAACTGTTGTAAAGCAACAATAATCAAATGTTTTTTTATATTTAATTAACAATTTTGCAGGTTTTGGAGGCTCATTCTTTTTATAAAAATGTATTTATTTGGCAAATCTGCTCAATCGGCGTATATGCGTCCGTCAGTTCCCCGGATTGCCGGATATGACCTGCATTATGGATTATGGGAGGGCATCTATGAAACTGTCTCTTTATATACTGGAGCACTGGCTGAAAGAGCACCGGTACGAAACTTCTTTCTGCATTACCAGAGGTGAAGCCAATCTGGTTGCATTCCGTATTTCTTCTCAGCCTCTGTCTGTGAACATCGGGCGGATCTGTCCCGCATCTGTGATCACTGCCAATTCGGACAATCACACATCATCTGCCATTGTCAGCGGACGTGAGTATATTCTGGTACACAACAAAACTCTCGAAGAGACCCTGAATGCGGCTTATGAGGCTTACGAGTATTATTATTCCTGGGAAAGTTCCCTGTTTCAGAAAATCACCGGAACCACCTCGCTTCAGGAACTCCTGGAGATGACTCATTATATTTTCAACCGCCCCATGAGCATATGTAATTCCAGAGGCTGGGATTATGCCATGACCAACGGAGACGCACCCTACATTCATCCTCTCCAGGAAGAACTTCTGTATGCGGAGACAGCAGGCTCCGATTCTGCCCCCGTTACAGACAGACAGACTTTTTTAAAAAATCTGAATGATATTCATCCGGTAGTTATTTATTCTGCTGCACACAAATGCAATGTGCTTTTTGCCAACATATGGCTGGACGGAGAACGCGCGGGCGCCATTGTCACTTATGAGAATGAGCTGCCTTTTACTGTGGCCGATCATCAGATCATGACAGTTTTTCAGAATATCATTACGATTTATGCAACCATCAATAAGGGCATTCTGCGCTCCCGCTCCGCTCTCTCTGAATACCTGATCGATCTTCTGGACAATAAACAGCCCCGAAGCTACAACATCAGCAAAATACTTAAATATCCCAACTGGAAAACCGGTGACCGGTATATTATTCTGTGCGCAGCTTCCAGAAAAACCACTGATACCATCTTTCTGAACCGGTTATGTGATGAACTGGAAGTGGCTTCCTTCAAACCTCAGACCTTTATCTATGACAATAAACTTGTTGCACTGATCAACCTGAAAAATGCACCGGACAGAGCTGAACTGCTGAACAGCATCCGCAAAACCATACCCGAAAATCTGTTCTGCTGGGGACTAAGCCATGAATTTTACGGCATTTCACATTTTACACGGTATTATCCGCAGGCCTGTCATGCCTTGTCCAAAGCGCTTCAGGAAAATGTCCCCGGAAAAACCATGCGTGAAACTGCTGTCAGCTACATTCGTGCACACAGTATGGAAGATGATGAGCTTCAATCCCTTCTTCATCCGGATGCCATGTTCCTGATCGAATATGACAAAGCCAATCACACGCTGTACGCCAATACGCTGTACTGGTTTCTCCTGTTCTCCTGTAATTATACAGACGCAGCCAATAAACTGCATCTTCATCGGAATACTCTGATCTACCGCATCAACCGGATTGAAAATCTGGTCTCAGCCAACTTTTCCGATGTTTCTGAACGGGAATTTCTTCTGCTCTCCTTCATGCTCTGCAAGGAAAAACCTGCAACAGAAAAATTTCCTTCCAATTAAAATAAATTTTTATTTGATGAATGCTTCCTCATCGCTCATCTCATTTTCGGTTTAAAAATGAGAGATGCCAGATAAGAAAATACCAGGGCGGCGCAGATTCCAGCCGCCCCGGCGGTAAAACCGCCGGTGAAGATTCCCAGAAATCCTTTCTTTGCAATCCCTTTCTTTACCCCCCGAAACAGCAGATTACCGAAACCCAGAAGCGGCACAGAAGCTCCGCATCCCGCCCAATCTGCAAACGGCTCATAGATACCGATGGATCCAAGAATGGCTCCGATCACCACCAGCCCGGTCATGATCCGCCCCGGCATCCATTTTGTTTTGTCCAGAAATATCTGGCAGATTCCGCATATGGCACCTCCCACCAGAAATGATATCACATAATCCAAATTTTCCGCCTCCTTTTGCGACCTTGTCACCCGGCATAATTTTACCTGCACCCGGTCATTTCTATCCGGCCGCTTCCAGCTCCACCGCATGAGCAATTCCCGGGATATTCTGTCCCTCATTAAAGCTGACCGGAGAAAACAGAGCACCGGTGGGCACAAACAGAACCCGTTTCCACTGCCGCGTCAGCAGCTTTTTCAAAATATACCCGCAGAAAACCACGGCCGCACAGCCGCAGCCGCTTCCCCCGGCGTGTGTATCCTGAGTCTGTGCATCGTAGATTTCCATACCGCAATCCATATGAATACCGGAAATATCAACACCATTCTTCCGAAGCAGTTCCAGAAGAATCGTCTGCCCCACCGTACCCAGATCTCCTGTGATAATTCTGTCATAATCCTCTGCACTGCTCCCTGTATCCTGCAGATGCTGCAGAATGGTATCTGCTGCTGCAGGTGCCATGACTGCCCCCATATTCATGGAATCCTGTACGCCATAATCCACAATTTTTCCCACTGTAACGCCGTTAATATAAGCATAGGGCCGTATTTTTTCAGATTCACTGCCCAGAGACGGATGCGCTGCAATAATTACGGAACCGGAGCCTGTTACCGTCCATGTGGCGGCGTAAGGCCGCTGATTTCCATATTCCAGAGGAAAACGAAACTGTTTCTGAGCGCTGGCATAATGGCTGGATGCTATGGCTGCTGCCGTCCGGGCCATTCCTCCGGCCACAGCCATGGATGCAAGGCACATGGCCTCGCCCATGGTCGAACAGGCCCCATACAGGCCAAGCCATGGAACCTGAAAATCAAGAAGCCCGAAGGAAGAAGCCGTCAGCTGATTCAGAAGATCCCCTGCAAACAGAAAATCAGGTTTTGCCCCGCCTTTCAGCTGTGCATCCTGCAAAGCAGCAAGAAATGTCCGCTTCTGACACTCGCTTTCCGCCAGTTCCCAGTTCTCCATCCCGAACAGATCATCCTCCTCCACCTGATCAAAACAGTTTCCAAGAGGTCCCTGTCCCTCTTTTCCTCCAACAACAGAAGCCGCCCCTATAATACAGGGCGGCTTCTCAAATCTTATACTTGCCTTACCAATTTTCATGATCCACCCCAATCTGTCTGTCCTGTCCCCCGAACAGAGGATATACAGACCCGGCAAACAGTTTAATAATAACCATGCCCTTAGGGTAACCGTTTTTATCTGAATTATACTTAAATTACAGTTTTTTAATCACAACTTCTGCAGGAACAATTATCCCGGATCAATCCGCATGGAATTCCTGATTTTCACGAAGCTCTTCTTCGTAGGGCGCCAGCTCTTCCGGTGTCATATCCGCAACCTTTCTCATAAGACGCTGTTCCCTCTGAGCTGCAGTCTCTTTAACCGCATAGGGATCCTTCGGCTTTTTTCGCTTCTGGATTTTCTCTTCCTGTTCCAGCAGCTTGTAGATCTGAAACTGATGTGAGATTTTCATGATCTCGTCCATATCTTTCGGAACTTTCTGTTTTTTCTTCGGTGTTGCCAGAAAATGCTCATAAGCATTGCAGATATCGAAAGCATCTCCGAACGCAATCTGTTTGCCGTGATCAAGCCACAGAACTTTATTGCAGAGATCACGCACCTGTGCTACGGAATGTGATACCAGAAGGCCGGTAACACCATTACTGAGGATTTCTTTCATCCTGTTTCCGCTCTTCTGCTTGAAAGCACCGTCACCCACACTCAGCACTTCATCCAGTATGATAATATCCGGATCGATCAGACATGCAATGGAAAAAGCAAGACGGCTTTTCATACCGCTGGAAAGCTGTTTGAACATATGATCCTGAAACTCCTCCAGCTCCGCAAATTCAATAATCTCATCATATTTCTCATCCATGAATTTCCGTGTATAACCAAGGAGAGCGCCTCTCAGATAAGTATTTTCGCGCACAGTCAGATCCGGGTCAAAGCCTGATGCAAGCTCCAGAAGAGCCGCAATGGAACCGTTGCAGGTAACTTTTCCTTCCGTAGGCACCATAATGCCGGTAATCGCCTTAAGCAGGGTGGATTTACCCGCCCCATTGGTTCCCAGAATTCCCAGCATATCTCCCTTTTCCAGGGAAAAAGTCACATTCCGGTCAGCCCAGAATTCCTTCACATGATAATTATGCGTAAGTTTACGCATCACGTATTCTTTTAAACCTATCGCTTTAAAATCACCGGTAATATACCGGATCGAAACATTTTTACATTCAACAACTGCCATCTCTATCCTCCTTATACATAATACAGGAACTGATGATTATACTTTTTATAGATCAGGCAGCCAATCACAAAAATAACTGCCGCATAGAACACGCACAGCAGATGATAGCTGAGACTCGGAATCGTCTGCTCCAGTACGATCAGACGGAAATATCTGATATATACGTAAATGGGATTCATCATGAAAAATTTCTGAAAATCACCAAATTTATCTACCGTGTAGAAGATAGCAGACAGATACCTTATCAGCGTAATAAATACATCATACAGATACTGAATGTCTCTGAAAAATACAAACATGGCAGATAAAATCATACCCATTCCCACATTAAAAACCACAATACAGATAATCGGGAAAACCAGCATCAGCATATGAGGTCCGAATGTAATATGATCAATCACACAAAACAGGAAAAATACCAGCAGCGTCAGTCCGAAATTAATCAGTGCAGATACATTTTTTGAAAACAGAAACAGATATTTCGGTACATTCACTTTTGTAAAAATTTTGGCATTGGACATAAGGGATGTCATGCCGGTTTTGGTTGCTTCCGTAAAATAATTAAATACCAGAAGACCGCAGAACAGATATGTCGTATAATGAGGGGTATCCCTTCCGAAAAACACGGTAAAAACCATCCTCATTACCAGCAGGTTCAGCAGGGGGGATAAAACGCTCCACAGCATTCCCAGAGAAGTCCGTTTATACTTCTGTTTAAAATCACGTTTGACCAGTTCAGTAAACAGAAACTGGTACTTTTCAACCTTTTCAATCATAAAGCTTTGCCTTTCTCATCTGAAACTACCCACTGCAGGCAGAGGTTAATACTTGTCAGCAGATTAATTCTCTCCCGGGGCTTCACCCGCTTTTTCCGAAAAACAGACGAAACCTCAACTAACATTTATACTATAGATTTTTGTCTCTGTCAATCTGTCAATAAAAAGAATATCAGATTCCGTTTTGAATATTTTTACTGAAAAACGCTTGAAAAAAATGAATTTTTTCTAATTTCTTTTTCCTCATATTATATTATACTATAGTTAGAAGTTTATTTAAATAAGAAAGGATGCCGCCTCAATCAAACAGGAATGTCTGCCCCTACCTGCTTTACTGATCAGGAGACAAAATATGATAAACGAACCCAACCAGACTGACAGAATTATTATCGAAGAATTTACCATATTCATTGAGCGAAAACCCATAAAAAACATGTATCTGCGGATACTGCCTGAGGACGGCAGTATTCACATTTCCGCGCCTCTGGACATGCCGGAGGAGACTATTCTCTCTTTCGCCAGGGATCGTTTATCCTGGATCCGCAATAAAAAAAAGAAGCTGGCGGACACTTCCCTGAGACAGAAAGCATCTGCCAGACGTTATCTGACGGGCGAAACCCACTATCTGTGGGGAAAGCCTCTCTATCTCGATGTCATTACCACCAATGTACGCCCGGGCGTTGAATTATATCAGAATATTATCCAGCTGTATGTACATCCCGAAAATACTCCCGAGCAGAGAAAAAAGCTGCTGCAGGAATGGTACCGGCAGCAGCTGAAAGACATGATTCCCCAGATATTTGCACATTGGGAACCGATCATGGGCGTCCATGCCAGAGAAGTTCATATCAAAACCATGAAAACCCGTTGGGGAACCTGCAACACAACCGACAAGCGCATCTGGCTGAATCTGTATCTGTCCCAGAAACCCCTGAAATGCGTGGAGTATGTCATTGTCCATGAGCTGTGTCATCTGATCGTCCCCAATCACAGTAAACGTTTTTATTATTATATGGATCTGTTCATGCCCGACTGGAAGGAACGGAAAAACATACTGAATCAGTCTCCGTGAAAGGACTGCGGCTTCCTTAATTTAATATAAATGACAGGCAACTTCATGTCCTTCTTCCAGCTTTTTCAGAACCGGCCTCTCCTGTCTGCAGATCTGCGTACATCGATCACACCGATCCTGAAATGGACAGCCGGCAGGCACATCCAGAGGGCTTGGTGCTTCACTTTCTATGCTTTCAATTTTTTTGGAAAAATCCATATTCAGATCAAAAACAGCACCAAGGAGCGCCTGTGTATACGGATGTCTGGCATTCGTGCTGATATCCGCACCGGGAAGTACTTCCACAATATTACCAAGATACATAACCGCAATTTCATGAGCAAAGGACTGAATCAGCCCCAGATCATGGGCAATAAATCCTATGGAAATATTTTTCTTTTTCTGAAGACCTACAATCAGTTCGATAATGGTTTTCTGAACTGATACATCCAGTGCACAGGTCGCCTCATCCATTACAATAATTTCCGGTTCCAGCGCTATGGCTCGTGCAATTGCAATCCTCTGACGCTGACCTCCGCTCATATTGTGCGGATATCGATCCGCAAATTCTCCAGGAAGATCAACCATTTCCAGAAATTTTCTGGCGGTCTCATCTTTCTGAGACGGTTTGATGCGATTAAAATTCAATAATGGTTCACAGATAATGTCCCGGATCTTCATCTTCGGATTAAACGAACCGCCCGGATCCTGAAAAACCATCTGAATATTCTGCCGATTCCGGCGGAGTTCTTCGCCCTTCAGTTTTGTAATATCCTTCCCACGGTAAAGAATCTCTCCTTCAGTAGGTGTATCCAGTGAAACCAGAAAACGCATAAAAGTACTTTTTCCACACCCGGATTCACCCACCAGACCAAGGGTTTTCCCTTTATACAACTTCAGATTGATATCATTGCAGGCTACCAGAGTCCGGTTATTGGATGCAGGAAATTTCCGTGTAACATGCTTTGCTTCAAGAATCAATTCTCTTTCATTCGACATAGCGTACACCTCCTAATGAGGGAACTGCATCCAGAAGTGTCTTTGTATAAGCACTTCCGGTGCAATGCAGAAGATCATCGCGATGTCCCTCATCTTCTATCTTCCCCTGCTTCATAACCACAATATAATCCGACATATAGGCCGCCACTCCCAGATTATGAGTAACTACAATGATACTCGTACCATATTCATCACGCAATTCCATCATCTGACGGACAATCTGGGCCTGTGTAGTTACATCGAGAGCACTTGTAGGCTCATCTGCCAGCAAGAGCTTGGGAGAATATGTCATTCCCATGGCAATTCCTACCCTCTGTCTCATACCCCCTGATAGCTGAAACGGGTAACTTCTCATAATATTATCACCATTTGGAAGACGCATGCGTTCCAGCATTTTCACGCCTTTTTCCCATGCATCCGCCTTTGATATTTTTTCATGGGTTCGAATATACTCTACAAATGCTGCTCCAACTTTTTTCGTCGGATTCATCATTGCACCGGAATCCTGGAAAATCATGGAAATCTCGCTTCCACGAAGCTTTCTCCACTGTTCCTTTGTATTGGTCAGAAGAGATTTGCCTTCAAATAAAATATCTCCTTTTGTTACCTTTCCGCCGCCTGCCAGCAGACCCAGCACAGCGCGGATAACCGTTGTTTTTCCGCTTCCGCTTTCGCCCACCAGGCTGCATATCTGTCCCTGATCCATGGTCAGATTAAAATTCTGAACAGTCGGTACGCCTTTATAGGATATGGTGACATCCTTTATCTCCAGCAACATATCGTACCTCCCTATTCATCTCTTGGATCCAGAATATCACGCAAACTGTCACCAAGCATGTTAAAAACAACTACTACAATAAAAATGGCAAGTCCCGGGAACACCATCAGCCACGGTGCCGACTGCATATATGCACGTCCTTCATTCAGCATCAGGCCCCATTCCGGTGTGGGCGCTTTCGCACCAAACCCCAGAAAAGAAAGCCCTGCCAGTTCCAGCATCATGCTTCCGATATCTGTTGCCGCTGTAATAACAAGCGTAGTAACTGTATTCGGCAGCATATACTTCCAGAGCATATAAGGCGTTTTTGAACCGGTAACGATGGCCGCCGCTACAAAATCACGGTTCCGGATTTTAAGCACCAGACTTCGTGCCAGACGTGCATATTTTGTCCAGCTTACCAGCGAAATGGCGATAACAGCATTTTTTACACTGGGTCCGAGAATACCCGCAATGGCAATAGCCAGTACCAGACCGGGGAAAGCAATCATCATATCAGATATTCTCATGATGATATTATCTGTAAGCCCTCCGAAATATCCGGCCAGTATTCCCAGAAATGTTCCCGCAGCAAAGATGATCGCAACAACAGTAAAAGCTGATGTCAGTGATGTTCTCGCACCGTAAATTACACGTGTAAAAATATCCCGTCCCAGTTTGTCCGTTCCGAATATGTGTTCCCCACTCGGAGGCTGAATGGCATCCAGCAGATTTCCTTCCGTGGGACTGACACCGCCTGTTACAACGGGAGCAAATACTGCTGTCAGTACAATAAGAACCGCAAGAATCAGGAAAAAGGTAAAAGTCGGATATTTTCTAAAAAAACGTTTTTTCTTCATAACACATTTTACCTCTTTTCCCGCATTCTCGGATCCACATAATGATATGACAGATCCACGATCAGATTAATTACCATATAAATGACTGCCACCCAGAGAACATACCCCTGTATAACCGGATAGTCATAGGATGTAATTGCCGAAACCGCCAGGTTTCCCAGTCCCGGATAGGAAAAGATTACTTCTACCACTGCAGTTCCTCCAAGGAGCGATCCTATGGAAAGACCCAGCATGGTAATCAGAGGAAGCAGAGAATTGGGAAATACATTGCACCACAGAATTTTCCATTCCTTTATGCCTCTTGCTCTGGCACCTGTCACATAATCCTGATTCAGTTCTTCCAGCACTGCAGTGCGGACCTGCCTCGTATATTTCGCAGACATGGCCACTGCCAGCGTCACTGCAGGAAGAATCAGGCTCTTCAGGTCACCTCCGGAACATATAACCGGAAAAATCTTAAATATAACGCAGAAAACCAGCATCAGCAGAAGACCCACCCAGAAATTCGGAATGGAAATTCCCAAAAACGTAATTCCTCTTACCAGATAATCGATCCATTTATTTTTATATACGGCAGAAAGCATTCCAAGAGGCACGGATACTACCAGCATAATAACCATGGAAACAAGTGCCAGCTTCAGAGTCGGCCATAATCTGGCAAGCAAAAGCTCTACCACCGTCTTTTTGAAAGAATATGAGGTTCCGAAATCTCCGTGAAGACACCCTCCCAGCCAGCGGAAATATTGTACCAGAACAGGATCGTTCAACCCCATCTGCTCTCTTACCTGATTCATTTCTTCCTCGGAAGGCATGATTCCGGTAGCTGCATACATGGTTCTGACAGGATCACCCGGTGCCATATAAGTCAGAATAAATGTGAGAAAACTGATCCCGATCAGCACCAGAATCATCTGCAGGAGCCGGTTTCTTAACTGTTTTTTATCCACAGTTCAATCCTTTCCCCTATTCAGCAGGTGCAATTTCTGTTGATAACCAGTAATAATCAGCTGTGTGAATCGGCGCCTGTGCTACATTTTTTGAAGCAATCATGGAACTGTTGTAGTATCCATCCACCAGAACTGCAGCATCATTGATCAGGATCTGCTGAAGCTTTGTGATAATCTCGGTACGGACAGCATCATCCAGCTCTGTCAGAAGCTGTTCATAAAGCTTGTCATATTCATCATTCTGATATCCGCAGTAATTTGCATTTGATTTTCCGTACCAGTTATCCAGATATTCTGTAGGATCACCGGTAGCCACTGTTGTCCAGTTGTTTCCAAGAAGATCATATTCTCCATTTACAAGCATATTCCAGTCGGTATCAGAATCTACTTCATCTTCATCGACCTCGATTCCGATAGCAGTCAGATAATTGTGCTGTGCCTGAGCAAATTCTTTCAAAAGTCTGTTATCATAATATACATAATGAAGAACAATGTCTTTACCATCCAGCTCACGGATTCCGTTGCCGTCCGTATCAACAATACCCGCTTCATCGAGAAGGGCTTTGGCTGCTTCTGCATCATATGCATATGGATTGGTCAGTGTATCATAATTATAGGTCAGATTGGAAGGCAGGACGGAATATCCGGGAGTATACAGACCGCCGATCAGATTGCTGCTGCAGATGGTTTCATCATCAATACCCATAATAACCGCCTGACGCAGTGCATCGTTGGCAAGGATGCCTTTCATGTTAATATATGAAAATCCACAGCGTACACCATTGGCGATATCCACTTTATAATTGGAATCCTCCTGGAATTTCTGAATGTCCGATACATTGGTAATATTCTCAACCAGATCCACCTGACCGTTCTGAAGAGCCATTGCTTTTGCAGATGCATCTCCCATATAGTACAGTTCTACTTTATCATAGGGAACCTCTTCACGGTAATTTTCATTTTTCACCAGTGTATATCCCACATCTTCTTTATAAGATTCAATGGCATACGGTCCTGTACCGATTGCACCATGATCAAAATCTTCTGTATTTTCCACATCCAGGATTGCCATAACCGGATGAGCCAGATTCTTAGTCAGATCTGCATATGCCTTTTCTGTCACGATGGTAATTGTATTGGCATCATCATCCGCTGTGATTTCCGCTTCATATTCCAGGAATTTTTCCGGTGCAGAACTTCCTTTGGGACCTTCTTCCTTTAACCAGTCATAACTTGCTTTTACTTTTGAAGCGGTCATGTCCTCCCCGTTGGAAAATTTAATGCCATCTTTCAATTTAATTGTCCACGTTTTATGATCATCCGACACTTCACAGCTTTCTGCCAGCCAGGGTTCCACCTCCATGGAATCGTTAAATTTAAACAGAGATTCTGAAACACCGTATCTCATGGTATTCCATGCTGCACTGGTCTGATAAGCCGGGTTAACATTTCCTCCGGAATAATTCTGGCATCCGAATGTCAATACCTTTTCAGTACCGGTATTGTCTGCCGCTGTGTCCTCTTTTTTGTCTGAAGACTGCCCGCAGCCTGCCAGACAGGCCATTGTCATGCTGAGCGACATAACAACAGCAAGTACGCTTTTCATGTGTTTTTTCATTTTCAATTTCTCCTTCTGATATAGTTGTCTGAATTTTTCTGAAACGATACTTCGAAAAGTTCCGCTTCAAAACAAAGGATAAAAGTTAATCGGCCGGGAAATACCTGCTCTTTTTGTATTCCCGGCGCAATATTTACTTTAATAATATGTTATCATCGGCAGTATTATCTGTCAATTTATTACATATGATTGGGGCATTCGAATTCCACATGGTAAATAACTACAAAGAATATTTCCTTTTTGTAATCAATTTTATTACTATTGTTTTACTGCTCACGTCTTGCTCTGACATCTTCCACGCTGTATGCTTCTGTCAGGCTGATCAGGTCTTCCATCCTGGCATCAGGCGTTATCTCATTAATAACCTTTGACAAATCCCCTGCATCGTAAGCATTCACATATATTCCTGTTGTCAGAGCATATAATTTTTCATACTCTTCCGGGCTGTCTGCTTTCCAGAACCCCTGAGCAATGGAAAAAGCAGTACCATCTTCATTGCGGTACAGATCTGCATGACCGGTTACTGCGTTGTACATGACTGCAAATGAAGGGCCAAGCAAAGAAGGATATTTTCCAATCACATAGTGAAGAAGATCCGCATGAACCGCATCCAGATTTTCTGATGTAAAACAGTCCACTGTGCCTGTCTGAATATCCATACCTGTTGTTTTTCCGGCTTCTTTGATTGTATCCAGCAGATTTACTATTGTACAGCAATCCAGAACATATGAGTACTCTCCTGTTGACAGCTGTTGTGCAGCAGCCTGAACTGTACTCTCCTCTCCGGGATATCCGGGAATAATGCACACTTTTCTGTTTTCATTTTCCAGAATAACAGGTTCTTCTGTATCAGCCTGATCCGGAGAAAATCCCAGTGTTTCCAGCATGGCTTCCGTACGATATGTATGCATGGCATTGTTATACTTTGTACCACCGCTTAACAGCAGATAACCGGCAGGACTATCCGGTTTCTCTTCCTGTTTCTTCATGAAAAAAGCCGCCATATCCGCACCTGCATCCCTCTCCATCTCTTCACTGGGGCCTATGACACCAAGAAAATACGGATTTGTCTTTGCTTTTTCGAAATCCTCCTTCGGTATCGAACCTGAACCCATCATATAATAAACCCCGGATTTTTCACAGGTTTTCAATGTGGATTCCAGATCATAAGTAATAAAAGAAATAATTCCTTTTGCTCCCGCATCAATTGCCTCATTGATGAAATAAACTTCATCTTCTGCAGAAGAAATACTGCTTGGATACAGAAAATCCACAGGAAAACATTCTGCTAAATAATTTTCAAAATAATTCTGAAAAGCACGTACTTCCGGATCCTGTCTGTCATACGTAGCCACTGCAATAATGACACGTTCTTCTGTGTCTGGATCATTTTGATCTTTTTTACTGTTTTTTTCATCATTTTTCGCACCGGAACAGCCCGAAACAAGAATACAGAATACCAGAATGATCACCATCAAAACATTTTTTCGCATACTCATGCTCCTTTCTAAATAATAGTTGTCCGCCAGTGCAGAAATTTCTGCACATTAAAAGGGGTTGTCTCTGAATTACGTTTTCAGGACAGCCCCTTCAGTATACCAGTTCCGGACATATTACAGAAGCAAAACAATATTCTTATTTGTTATATAATTACAGCATCATACAAAATACAATCTCCTATTTTCCTGTTTCTATCCCTCTTTCTATATAACCCATGTATTCCTCGTAGGATATGAATCTCCCTCCCATACTTTCCAGGTGATCAGTATGAAACTGGCAGTCTATCATGTAAAATCCCAGCTGCTGCAGATAACCGGAAAGACTGATCAGAGCAAGTTTCGATGCATTGGGTACAAGTGAAAACATACTTTCTCCGAAAAAACAGCGGCCCAGTACTACTCCATACAGACCTCCCGCCAGATTTTCCCCGTCGTACACCTCCACACTGGCAGCAAAGCCAAGTCTGTGAAGATTATTATAGGCGTCCTCCATCCCATCCGTTATCCATGTTCCTTCTTTCCCTTCTCTGAGCTTCCTGCAATTGTGAATGACTCCGGAAAAATCCCGGTTTACCGTCACTCTCAGATCAGTCTTTTTCATAAATTTTTTCATGGATTTTGAAACTCTGATTTCCCCCGGGATAATTACAAAACGTTTTTTAGGGCACCACCACAATATCTCCACATCTTCATTAAACCAGGGAAAAATCCCGTTGGAATAGGCCAGCAGCAGCCGTTCCGGCCTCAGGTCGCCTCCCACTGCCAGAAGCCCGTCCTCATCCGCACCCTCCGGCGGCGGAAACCATATATCCTCATCCAGTAAATAAACTGCCATATTCACACCTCCCCCTCTATCATATAAAAAGAACGACATCTATTCAATACCGCTCTTTTCTTAATACAAGCTTTTCCTGTACTTTTCTGACAAAATATGGTATGATTTTTTCATTGCTGTTCAGCTCTTTTATGAAACAGAGCAACAGGTAAATTTTGAATTACAGGAAGGTATTTTATGCTGAAAACAATTGAAATGATCAATACAGCCGTGAATGATTTTATCTGGGGCGTTCCGGCCATGATCTGCATTATCGGCGTGGGACTCTATCTGAGTTTCTGTACCGGTTTTCTGCAGATCCGTAAATTTCCATATGCAATTAAAGTAACCATCGGACGTATTTTCAACAAAAAGGAAGCTTCTGACGGAGCTATGACACCATTTCAGGCTGTATGCACCGCTCTTGCCTCCACCGTGGGCACGGGAAATATTGCCGGTGTAGCCGGTGCCATTGCTCTGGGTGGACCCGGTTCCATTTTCTGGATGTGGATTTCCGCTTTTCTTGGCATGTGTACAAAATTTTCTGAAGTTACTCTGGCAGTTTATTACCGGGAACGCAATGAACAGGGAGATCTGGTGGGCGGCCCCATGTACTACATCAAAAACGGTCTGGCCAGACACTGGCACTGGCTGGCTTACCTGTTTGCCGCTTTCGGTGTTCTGACCGTATTCGGAACAGGTAATGCCACACAGGTTAACACCATCACCACTGCCATTGATTCTGCTCTTTTGAATTACAATCTTGTATCGGATGATTCTGTACATACGTTGAATCTGATTCTTGGAATAATCCTCGCTGTTCTTGTGGGACTGGTTCTTCTGGGAGGAATCAAGCGAATTGGAAAAGTAACGGAAAAACTGGTTCCTTTCATGGCCCTTTTTTATATCATCCTGTCCCTGGGCGTTATAATTTTAAACATTGACCGTATTCCCGGTGTTTTCTGCTCCATCATCGAAGGTGCTTTCAACCCTTCTGCCGTTACAGGCGGTATCGTGGGCAGTCTGTTCATGAGCATGAAACGCGGTGTGGCCAGAGGAATTTTCTCCAATGAAGCGGGACTTGGTACCGGCTCCATCGCCCATGCCTGCGCAGATACAAAAGAGCCGGTCAAACAGGGTTTTTTCGGTATTTTCGAAGTTTTTACCGATACAATTGTGATCTGCACCATGACGGCGCTTGTTATTTTATGCAGCGGAATACCTATCGGCTACGGAGCAGCTGCCGGAGCTGAACTGACGATTCAGGGCTTCACTTCCACCTACGGCAACTGGGTTTCCATTTTCACAGCTGTCGCATTGTGCTGCTTCGCATTTTCAACCATCATCGGATGGGGACTTTACGGAGCCCGCTGCATTGAATTTCTTCTCTCCTCAAAAGTTATCAGGCCGTTTATGGTTGTTTATTCTCTGGTGGCTGTTCTGGGTGCTACCGTTGACCTTGGACTGCTGTGGAGTATCGCCGAGACATTCAACGGTCTCATGTCCATTCCAAACCTGATTGCTTTGTTCCTGTTATCCGGAACCGTTGTAAAGCTGGTCAAAGAGTATTCTGAGGATAAAAAAACAGGATTCTAACCGGGCAGATCATCAATAAAAGCAATACGGGGCCTTGCCGCACAGATGAAAGCATCTGCAGCAAAGCCCCGTAACCATATTCACAACTCGTTATTCAGCAGCGGATTCACTGACAGCCGGATAATCATTTTATCCTTTTTCCATGCAGATCTTCCACTTCGCACACGGTCAGTACCTGATCCTGTACCGTAAAACGCACATCAAAGCCGGCAAATTCCACACCATACTTCCTGTCAGGCATATGATGATAGGAAGGCCTGGGATCCTGCTTCAGGACTTCAATGATTGCCTCCCGCTTTTCCTCCGGTATCATAAAAAGCCATCTTTCCGGAAATATCACTTCCAGCTCATAATCCAGAACTTCACCTGCAAAACCGGCAGTTGCCTGAGGATGACTGTCCGTATAGGGAAGATAAGGCTTCACATCATAAATTGCGGTTCCATCCATCAGATCAGCGCCGGCCACATAAAGCACCGGCCCCAGCTCCGGATCATATTCCAGTCTTTCCAGCTTCACCGAAGACAGGCCGATATCATTGGGACGAAACGGAGAACGGGTTGCAAAAACACCCATACGCTTATTGCCTCCCAGACGGGGCGGTTTTACCGTTGCAGACCATGAATGACGCTTTGTACCGGAAAACTGCCAGATAAGCCAGATATGAGAAAAACCTTCCAGTCCCCGAAACGCATCGGGATTGCGATACTCCGGCTCAAATACAATCTTTCCTTTCAGCTCCTCCACCAGTCCGCTTTGACGCGGTATCCCGAACTTCGACGGAAAATCCGTATAAATATGTGCAATAATCTCCATGATATTCTCCCTGCCTGTCAGATTCCGGATCTCTATGCTTCCTCCATCTGATCCAGTTCTGTTTCCATAACCTGATCCAGATCAGCCATCAGCTGAAGTAATTCAATAAACTTGTCCTTACCAAAACGTGCAATTACACGTGAATAGAACTCCTTCAGAATTGCCTGCTGCTCTTTTGCCGCCTTCATACCGCTTTCCGTAAGAATAATATAGGTACCTTCCTCACCTTTTCCGTCATGAGTCCAGGTAACCATGCCTCTCTCACTCATATCTCTTACAATCTCGGAAACCTTATACATGGGAATCTTAAAATGAGCTGCCAGATCTTTCAGATAAATCCGGTTATTTTCATCCTCTTCTGCATGCTCTCCGTATTGTTTTTCAATCAGTTTCTCGATAATCTCAATGGTAACATAATTACCGGTAGACATTCTGCTGAATATCTTCTTGGTATTCATTGCTCCGGTAAAATATCTTCGAAATGTCATTTCATCCGATAAAAGTCCAAGATCTGCATTCTGATTCAGATTTTCATCACTAATAAATACGCCTTTGCTCATATGTCTTACCTCCTGAAAAAATATAATTTACCAGCTTCCTGTCTATCAGTTCCCGGCAGGATATGCCCAAACAGCTCCGGTCACTTCCCTGTCAAACAGACATTAAATAAATACATTCAGTATACCGATCACTGCACCGATCACTGCACCGAGATTCACAATCATGCCCAGTTCATTCTTCATAACGGAAAGAACCAGTTTCTCAAGAGCTTCATTGCTCATACCGGCGATCCGGTTTTCAATGATCTCACGGATCCTGAACTGCTTCACAACAGCATCCGCATGCTGCTCAACAAAACTGCGATAGACTTCATCAACCTTTTCCTTAACAACAGGCCTGATACTTTCCCTGTCTCCCAGAATCTCCTCCGGATGTTTCTGCTCCAGAGCTTCCATTTCGTCCTGTACATATGCCGAAATCTTCTCTCTGCCCTCAGTTTCCACATAAGAAACTATCTGATCCCCCATGGGAGCCGCAATGGAACGTATGGTATCAGGTGTCAGAAACATGGCCAGCAGAGGATTATCCATCTTCTGGCTGATAAAATCAGTTCCTTTATCCGTAATCACCTGCCCAATATCCATACTGATAATTCCCTGTACGATCTTGTCAGTAAGCACATTGCCCAGAGCTTCTTTCCTCTCCTGATAGGTTTCAGGGCCTGTTACTCCGGAAATCAGCTCCTTTGCCGACTCATTGCCATACACAAAAGCTTCCACCTGATCACAGATTCCCTCCGTAATTACCTGCTGTGTCTCATCTGAAAGCAGAATCGACCTGATCTCCTGCTGCCCGAAAAGTTCATCCTGTACTGCTGCACCAATTGCCTTCGCCAGATCCTTTTTCCGCCTGGGAATTATACCCGGTGTAAAAGGCAGAGTGTGCCCGCCCACAGTAATGGGACTTCTGGGGTGGAACAGCATCTTCACCGCAATATAATTTGTAAAATAGCCTATCACCGCACCTATAACGGGGCCTGAAAGCACTGTAATAATTCCCATGACCTTGCATCTCCTTGTACCTTTCATCATATTCTCAGTGAATAAATATCCTGATCTATCGTCTCCCGGTGATCTCTGCCGCAATCCTTAGTTGATCGCATCCGTAAAAAATCTCCCTTTATTCATCTTTTCTTTTTTCTGTCAGCCAATTGCCTGTTTGAGTGCTAAAAAAACAGATAAAAAAGAATCTGCGGCCACTGCCGCAGAGAATCAGCCAGGTTATTTTATCGAGAACTATATTCTACCACTTTCTTGGATTTTGTCAAGCGTGTTTCCGGTGACAAAAATTTTTTTTAGAAGTTTTTATTATTTTTTTATACTTTTTTCACAAAACGGAGGAGAAGCAAACCCTGTAAGCCGGTGCCCTGCTGCCAGGCAGAGCACGGCGCAAAGCACCGTCAGTATCAGAATCATAATGGCACAGTGCATGAAAAAAGCATCAGGCAGAATCCCGATCACCGGATCAGTGGATGGATCAAAAAGCCAGTAGTCATTGTCAAATGCCAGATGATGAAACGTTACAAATACCCATCCCCAGTTCAGGGCAATCAAAATACCCAGAACCAGGGGAACGGTTATGGTCATTAT
>JAXDZY010000029.1:0-2248 GCA_034086685.1 Lachnospiraceae bacterium | reverse complement strand
GAGGAAAGAAGATAGTAAGGGATCCGCTTTTTAGCGGACGCCAGTAGCAACGCTTGCGACACCGCCTTTTTAGGCGCAGCAGTAATATGGCCCTTTTTAGGGCCTACCCCAAACCACCAGTTGAACTGGTGGTGGGTGACTGTCCCAGGATGATCTGTGCTTCTTTTGCATCGACTCCGGCGTCATGCAGCATGGTAGCAAAGTTGTGCCGGAATCGGTGAGGTGTCATTCCGTCATAGTCAAATACTGCAGTTATTCCAGAGCAGGTTCCGGATGAGGTTATTCCGGTGCTGCTGATCCGTTCATACCGGTCCTGTATTTTGTTCCGAATCTTCTTCCAGAAGCGGCGGTAGATGGTTTTGGAGAATGGTTCTCCGGCCGGTCCGGCGAAGAGATAGTAACCACCGGATTTTTTCAGGTTGGTTACATAGGTATGAAGTTTTTTGTGCAGTGGTGTCAGGATGCTGATATAGCGCTTTCCGGCTTCTGTTTTTGGCGATTTTATAATGGGCTGGTTCTTCTGGAGGCTGACGGCGGCCTGTACATGGATGGATCCGGTGTGGAAGTTGATGCATGTATGGTCCAGGGCCAGTATTTCTCCGCAGCGCATGCCGGTGTAGTAGAGCAGCAGGACGAAGATTTCCTCACGTTCGTCCAGATCGGCGGTGAGAATGGCTTGCTTTTCCAGGTTAGTGAAATTCCTCTGTGTGGTTTTGGGCTTTTTACCTATCTGGATATTCCGGCATACATTTTTGTAGAGCATTCCATCATCGATAGCGGATTCAAATATCTGGTTTAATGTCATCCGCAACCGACGCTGAAGATCGTAATGGCCTTCAAGAGCTGCTATAGCGATGAGGACGTCAGAGCGTTTTACCTGAAGCAGCTCCATGTCCGCGAGATTGCCCAGATGGTTCTGGACGATATTATGGTATCCGTTGTATGTAGATGTTGATTTGTTCTGCTTTTCAGCCTGAAGCCATTGAAGCGCGTATTTGTATACGGTTGTGTGTTTGTCATCTGCGTAGGTTCCATCAGATAGTGATGTGACAATTTTTGCTTTCTTTTCTTCCAGTTCCCGGATTGTAGGTGCATAGATTGTCTTTTGTATGTATTTACCGGTCTTACCGTCTTTTCCAAGTATAATGTTGGCCTGATACCGACCATCCTTCCGTTTTTTATATTTTGCCATTATTTATCCGTCCCCCCTTTACAGCGCCTTTTTCTGTTTTTCCGGCTGTTCTGTTGCCAGGCTGCAGAGCCTGCTCACAGTTGCTTTGGAAATCTGATACTTATCAGCCAGAACACTTACCTTTACACCTGCCCGGCGTTCTGCAATCAGTGCATCCAGCTGATCAGCTGTCAGACTGGCAGGGCGACCGCCTTTTGTCAGGTCGTGTTCCGTCTTTTCTTCCCGGATAGGAAGCGTTTGTACTGGTGCCAGATGGCAGCAGTCATTTTCCTCCAACAGATCGATTTTATTTACTGCATCATCCAGCTGTTTTTTCAGTAATTCCACTTCTGATTCCAAGGATTGTATGTAGAGATTTTTCTGATCAATGTATTGAAGTTCTGTCTGCAGGACAGCTTTTTGGTCTTCCAGATCTTCTATCATCTGTACCTCGGTGGATTTCTTCAAATCCTGCAGTTCTTTTTCCAATATTTCCAGATGCTGTATCTGCGGCTCATAGAAAGATGAAATGCTTTCTTTTAGATCAGACAGATCGGTTTGGTATTGATCGCATTGTGCCTGAAGCTGCTGGTTCTGTAGATGGATTGCCTTTAAAGCTTTTTCAGCATCTGTTTTCTGCCTGCTCAGGTCTTTATTCAAACTGCTTAGGCCATTGTTACGTTTCTTCAGCTGTGCAATCTCATATTGCAGATCTTCCTCGTGTATGGTTACCTTTCGCCTGATGGCCGCATCCATGTGTTCCTGCAGCTTTTCCTGTTCCTTTTCAGCAGAGTTAAGTTTGTCCTTAAGGAATTTGATTTGCTTCAGCAGTTTGTTAGAATATTCATCCCCGGAGGCCATGCCGGCGATAAATATGCAATCTGCGGTCGCGAACGGCCGCAGATGCGTTTGAGAGCGGTCGCCCGGCGCTGGCCCGCGGCCGGGGTAAATTTAATCTGTTCCTTTGGAATTAATAATCACCGTGTAGTGTTTGGTAGCACGTTTCATGATGGAATTCGCTGAAACTTCATCGTTGAGGATCATGGATTTCCAACTTTTGGGTTCCCTCTGGGAGCA
>JAXDZY010000117.1:0-26784 GCA_034086685.1 Lachnospiraceae bacterium | reverse complement strand
CCTCCTGGATATAGTATACCACATATCAGAATAAAATACTATATATTACTATAAAATAAAACAAAAAATTTGACACAAAAAATGCAGGCTTTATAAGGCCTGCAAAGTATTTTCTCATTGTGTAACTGTCAAACTCCCGGGCTGTCTGAAGAACCTGTGATGGAAAATGCAGCATCTGATACAATCTCAGGTGCTGAAGCAGTGACACCCGCATTAAATCCTCCCACCGGCATCTCTATATGAATGTTTTTGCCTTCTCCGATGGATATTTTCAGGATACCGCCGGGGACGGGACGGGACATACAGATGGCAGTCTCCCCGGATTGATCTTTTTCTTCATTTCCGTCACCTCTGTCACCTCTGTCACCGGACTCAGAAGAATCAGGGGCAGATTCCACAATATGATCGATTACATCAGGGGTGAGAGGTGTCAGAGAATCACAGGTTCTGGTGAGTACTGCGCCCAGCACCTGGCCGATTTTCAGACATCCGTCAAGGTTCAGAAGACCGGAATCCACCAGATCATCAAAAATGGCAGGGTCTTCCAGGTTATGTGAACTCAATGTAATTCCTTTTTCAGCACGGCAGCACAGAACTGCCGGATCATTTCCATGTTCTTTTGCGGTTTTTTCACTGATAGACATAATAAATCTCCAATCTGTATAAATTAACGGGATAATTGAATCAGGCAGGTAACCGGGATGTTACAATACCGGAAGTTCAATATGAATATCCCGTCCTTCCTCAATATCAATTCTCAGAATACCGTTGTTTACAGTCATATTTGCTGATGTAACCGGCTGTGACCGGCTGTCATCGGATCTGACTGATTTTGAACCGGTCAGATAACGCATCCGTTTCTTTGAAAACGTATCGAATACGTGGTCAGTCTGGTGATGGATGGTCAGTCCCAGTTTTGGTGCCGAACCCATGACCGTATTGGTACAGTCACTGCAGTTTCCGATGAGAATGTGAGTGCAGCCGGCCTTTTTGAAGTTCAGACATTTCAGGGCCTGACCGGGACAATTGCCGGGATTTTCACATTTCAGGGTTCCTTTTATATCCACCGCCTGTTTGCACTGCTGAATCAGAGCAATGTCTGCATTCATTTTGGCCGCGATATCTTCCATACGGCTCTGGCTGCCGCCGCAGGCACACAGAAGAAGCCCTGTTCTGGCATGTTTCAGATCTTCAAAAGGTCCGGTTACAATGATGCCGCCGGTGGTTTTGGTAATGGGTGTGTCCGGTGAAACCGCTTTGCCGGTAAACGGACCGCCCATGATGATTTCGCCGTATTCTCCATCGATTCCTCCTGCCCGGTCAATAAGCGCTCCTACTGTGGTTCCGATAGGGACATCGAAAAAAACTCTGGTTTGTGTACCGCCCTTCAGCTTTCCTGCAACAGAAACATTTTTGGAAATGCATGGGCGGCGGTCAATCAAGGCCTCTGCCGCTCGAAGAACCGTTTCAACGTTGATTACAACGGCACCGGCAGCAGAAGGAAGATCAGTGGGCTTTAAAAGAACTCCCAGAACTTCTCTCACAATGGCTCTTTCCTCTCCCATGGGATACAGATCAGGCAGAAGATGACAGGAAATATCCGGCTCTGTCCGGCAGAGCTTTTTAAGAACAGAGACGGCTTTCGTATGTTTTTTCTTTATGGCAAAAACACCTCTGGAAGCATTGCACAGCTTCATGATGCGTCTGAGTCCCTCCAGTGTTTTGGGAGCATTCTCTTCCAGCTGTCTGATATTGTGCTCCAGAAAGGGCTCACATTCTGCTGCATTTACCAGAACCGAACCTCCGTGGAGATCCACATGACATTTGACAGAGGTGGGAAATCCGGCTCCTCCCATGCCCACGATACCGGAGGCTTCAAGAAGTTCTTCATCTGTCCCGGGTTCAAGCGGGACATAATCGTCCGGCTGTCTGTCTGATGCTTCCACAAAAACAGCGTCTTCTGTGATTTCCTTTACGATTCCTTCCACAGAAGAATGGACAGGAGCCCCCAGACCGGTGGAAACGGCAAGCAGAGTTCCTTTTCGGACAGGGTCTCCTGCTGCCACTGTCGGTTTACAGGGGGCTCCGATATGCTGTTTTAATAAAATTTTATAATTCATGGATTTTCTCCCTTCTGCTGTTCATGTTTTGAGTTCCAATTGTAAATTGCTGATTAGTATATCCCTAATTTTGTCATAACGGAAATGACATTTAAAAATAACGGGCATAACAGCCGCTTATGATGACCGGGCCAGCAGTTCCGGTAAAATTCTCTCAATGGTATCAATGAAATATTTGGCTGCCGGAGCCAGACTGCTGGAAGCCTGGATGCCGATTCCCAGTTCTCTCGAGGCAAACGGCTCCAGCGGAAGTGCCGTAATTTCATTTTCCAGACCTTCAATGATCAGCCGTGGGAGAATGCTGATTCCAAGATGATTGGCAACCATGGAGACGATGGCCAGATCATCTTTGGAAGAAAAACGGATATTGGGAGAAATTCCGGCTTCCTTCAGATAATGATGAATATCGTAATCCACACCGGCGGCGGAAATAATAAAAGGATGATCGTTCAGCTGTTCAATGGGAAAGAAATCTTTCTCGGGAAGTTCGTAATCTTTGGGTACAATGGCCATGAGCGGGTCTTCATAAAGGGAAATCCATTTCAGAGAATGGGCATTCCGACGGCTCAGCAGACCGAAATCTGCCTGGTTGTTTTTTACCCAGTCCACAATATCGTCGGTACCGCCTTCCAGCAGTTCAATTTCGATGCCGGGATATTCCTGCTGAAAAGCATGGATAACAGCCGGAAGCCAGTTTCTGGCAATACTTGCAAAGGAGGCAATGGTCAGATGGCCGGTTTTCAGACCGTTAATGGAATTAATGGTCTGTTCCAGCTGCTCATTAACTGCAAGAAGATTCCGTACAAGAGGGAGAATGATCTCTGCATTGTGAGTGAGCACAACCCCCTGTTTTGTTCTCTGAAAAAGAGAAAAGCCCAGTTCTGCTTCCATGACTTTTAATATGTGGCTGACACCCGGCTGGGTGTATCCCATACGTTCTCCGCTTTTGGTAAAATTTTTAGTGTCCGCAACATCTACAAAAAGAGCGTATTTATTGATATCCATATATGTCTCATCCTTTTCATGAAATGAAAGTAACAAAAAACGGGAGCATGATTCCGATCGGAACATACCCCCATTGGTAAGCTGAACAATTAGCATTGATACTTCTGAAAATACTTATATTTCTGATAAGCTGATTTTATCTTAGTGATTATAAACAATTATCTGTCATTTGGCAATGGCTGGAAATAAAAGAGCATCATTTGAATTGCTTATGACAGACATTGGAAAAAGTTTCTTTACGAATCCGGAGAAATATGTTTATAATTCATGTAAATTTCAATTGCATATGAATTTGAACAGAAAAGACAGGCAACGGCGCTTTATCAGCGATTGTCCTGTCTTTTTTTGTGTTTCAGGGTTTCATCTGTTATGAAATTTGGACTAGATCATTGGACAGGAGGAAAATAATATGAAGAAAAGATTGGTTTCAGCTGTATTGGCGGGTTTGATGGCAGCATCTGTACTGACAGGATGCGCAGGCAGCAGTTCAGGAGAAACAAAAGAATCCGGAACAACCGCAGCTGCACAGACCGCAGAAGAGGGAATAACCGCAGGAGCTGCAGATGCAGATGCGCCGGCCTGCAAAGATGCACTGAATGGAGTTACATTGAACATCGGTACATCAGGTACATATGCACCATTTTCCTATTTTGCAGAGGATGGAGTAACCCTGCAGGGCTTCGATGTGGATTTCCTGTATGCGCTTCAGGATGTTCTGGGATTTGAAATCGGAGGCGGAGTTCTTTCCGATATGGATTACGGCCCTCTGACCACTTCACTGACATCCAATCAGCTGGATGTGGGAGCAGCAGCTCTCTGTGCCACAGATGAAAGAAAGAAAAACATGAATTTTTCAAAGACCTACTATGATGCGGGTATTATTGTAGCAGTTGCCGAAGATAACGATAAAATCACATGTGTGGAAGATCTGGAAAGCGGAGATTATAAAGTAGCTGTTCAGACAGGTACTATCGCCTATGAATATGCTTCGGCAAATCTTCCCGAATCCTGCCTGCAGACATATGATGCACAGACACTGGCTTATAAAGCAGTTGAAGGCGGACAGGCGGATGCAACCATTTATGATGCTCCCGGCACTTCATATGCAATCAAATCAGGTGAAATAAAACTGAAAATTGTAGGTGACGAATTTTACAATGGCCAGGCACCTTATGCAATTGCATTATCATTTAATATCTGTGAAAAATATCCGGATATCGTTGATAACTTCAATGATGCCATTGATTATCTGACAGAAACCGGGAAAATCGATGAGATCAAGGCTAAATGGTGTGAATAATCAGCAGTTTAAACCGGCATTTTGTGCGGGAGAGGCATCAGCCTTCTCCCGCGTATTGTATCTGCCGCATTTGCATTTTCGTACAGCGAAAATGCGGAAAATGAAAAGGATAGAGGAGAGAAACTATGGATCTGGAATTTTTGCAGGTTATCATGCCGATGCTCTTGCGTGGACTGAAGGTTACCATGGAAGTTGCTGTTGTGGGTATATTGATGGGATTTATACTGGGCTCGGTTACCGGTTATGCGCTGCAGAGTCACAGTAAGATTGCAAGAGTAATTGCCAATATTTATATCTGGATTATCCGCGGTACACCTCTGGTTGTACAGGCGTTATATGTATATTTTGTAGTTCCGGCGATCATTTCCGGAATAAAAGGCGAGACATTCATTCTGGACAGCACGCTGGCGGGTATTATCGTAATCACATTGAATGCAGGTGCATTTATTTCCGCTCTGGTAAAAGGTGCCCTGGAAGGAGTGGATGCAGGGCAGAAGGAAGCAGGCTGTTCTCTGGGACTGACAAAAGCTCAGGTCATGCTGCATATTGTTATTCCTCCGGCTTTCAAGTCCATGATTCCCGGGTTGTTTAATCAGTTTATTATTTCATTGAAAGATACGGCACTGTTATCCATGATTTCCGTAAATGAAATCACAAGGCAGACCCAGAATTATGCGACACGTACCCTGAATACGATTCCTGCTTATACGGTATGTGCACTGTTTTATCTGGTCCTGCTGTCCATATTGATGATACTGCAGAAGGTAGTGGAAGTAAGAATCAACAAATAGTACAGGAGGAATGAAAATGGGCGAACCGTTAATCAAAGTCAGTCATTTAGTAAAGTCATTCGGAGATCTGCAGGTTCTTCGTGATATTAACGTGGATATTCACGAGGGTGAAGTTGTGTGTATCATTGGTCCTTCCGGTTCCGGCAAGAGTACTCTGCTGCGCTGTATCAATCAGCTGGAAATTCCCACCGGCGGCGGGATTTACTATAAAGGTGAAAATCTTTGTGATAAAAAAGCGGATATACGCAGGTTTCGGGAAGAAGTAGGCATGGTTTTTCAGAAATTCAATCTGTTTCCGCTTCGTACGGTCCTAGGAAATATCACATTGGCTCCTGTTCTGACAAAGCATAAAAATAAAAAGGAAGCCGAAGCCTATGCCATGGAGCTTCTTGGAAAAGTCGGGCTGGAAAATAAAGCGGCTGCAAAACCTTCCATGCTGTCAGGCGGACAGCAGCAGCGTGTGGCGATTGCACGTGCACTGGCCATGGATCCCGTTGCACTTCTGTTTGATGAACCTACTTCAGCCCTTGATCCGGAGCTGGTGGGCGAAGTGCTGAACGTTATGAGAAGCCTGGCAGATGATGGCATGACAATGGTTGTGGTGACTCATGAAATGGCATTTGCCAGAGACGTGGCGGACCGGGTGATTTTCATGGCGGATGGATATGTGGTGGAAGAAGGAACACCGGAAGAAGTATTCGGCAGTCCCAGAGAGGAACGCACCAGAACATTTCTTTCCAGATTTCTTGCTTCGTAAATTGAGAAAGGCGGGTTGGCAGAATGGACAAATATGTTATTACGATTTCCAGGGAATTCGGAAGTCTGGGAAGGCCGATAGCAAAGCGGCTTTCCGAACTGCTGGGGATTGAGTATTACGACAGGGATATTGTGGATGAAACGGCAAAACGGATGAATCTGCCGGTTCCGGTCATCAGCGATGCGGAGGAAAAAAAATCCGGTTTTTTTGAGATGATTTTTCCTCTGGGAACGGAGACGGCAGAACGGCAGAAAAAGCTGTTCGACGTGCAGTGTGATATTATCAGCAAGCTGGCGGCAAAGGAATCCTGTATTATTGTAGGTCGGTGCGCCGATTATATTCTGGCGGATGAACCGAATTCCATTCATGTGCATATTTATGCACCTTATGAAGATCGTCTGGCCAATTGCACCGGTCCTCTGGGAATGAAAAAAGAGGAAGCCGTAAAAATGATCAACAGGGTGGATAAGGCAAGAAATTCCTACCACAAGCATTTTGCAAAATATGCGCAGGATGACCCGCAGCATAAAGATATGATAGTCAACAGTTCACTGCTTGGTGTGGAAGGAACTGCCCGGGCGCTGGCTGCCATTGCCGGAATCAAATTCGGCGCAGGAAAATTCTGCAGACCGGGAAACAATATTACACAGCTTTAAAAAGTAAAACGGGGCATTACCCGAGAGGGAGAGGAAGAGATGAAGATTCAACTGGGAAAAATTCCCTATGCATATCAGATAAAAACCATAGATTCCCATACAATAGGAGAGCCGACACGGATTGTTTATGACGGATTTCCCGAACTTCCCGGAAAGACCATGATGGATAAGAAAAAGTATTTGATTGAGCACTATGATTTTCTGCGCTGTGCATTGATGCTGGAACCCCGCGGGCACCGGGATATGTTTGGCGCTCTGCTGACAGAACCGGTACATGAGGAAGCGGATGCAGGCGTTATTTTCATGGACAGCGGCGGATGTCTGAATATGTGCGGCCACGGAAGCATCGGTACGGCCTATACTCTGGTGGAAATGGGCATGGTGGAAGTAAAGGAGCCCTACACGGAGGTGGTACTGGATGCTCCTTCGGGAATCATCCGTACAAAAGTGCATGTGGTGAATGGAAGAGCGGTTGAAGTCAGCATTCTGAATGTCCCCTCTTTTCTGTATAAAGAAGGATTGAGTGTGGATATTCCCGCAAGAGGTACCATCCCTTTTGATATTTCTTTCGGAGGATCTTTTTTTGCGCTGGTCAATGCAGAAGAGATTCATCTTTCACTGGAAGCTGAAAACATTGATAATATCACGTCTCTGGGAATGGAACTGCTGGACAGAATTAATCAGACTGTAAAAGTAAAGCATCCCTACCTGGACATTACCACTGTTGATCTGGTGGAATTTTACAGTCATACGGATAATCCTCAGGCAGATATGAAAAACTGTGTAGTTTTCGGCAATGCACAGGCGGACCGCTGTCCCTGCGGTACCGGTACCAGCGCCAAGATGGCCGCGCTTTATGCCAGAGGTGAACTGGAATTAAATCAGGAATTTATTTATGAAAGCATCACCGGTTCTTTGTTTAAGGGAATGGTGACCAGAGAAGTGGAAATTGATGGACAGAAGGGGATTATCCCGCAGATTACCGGCAGTGCCTATATTACAGGCATCAATACGTGGGTTCTGGATGACAAGGATCCTCTGGAGTACGGTTTCCTTCTGGGATCAAAAAAGAAAGAAGAACAGGAAAGCAAGCGCAGCCGTATTGTCCGTGCAGCCTGGGAACTGTTTCGCCGCCAGGGATTTTCCGAAACCACCATTGATGATGTGGTAAAACAGGCGCGGGTATCGGAAGAGGATTTTTATGATAATTTTTCTGCGAAAGAAGATCTGGAAGATACGCTTGGGGATTTATTTGATCAGAAATATGCGGAACTGATGCTTTCCATGGACCCAAGACTGAGCCACTACGAGAAGCTGCTGTATCTGAACCAGGAATTGTTTGGGCTGATCGAAGAAAAAGTACCGTTCAATCTGGTGAGCCATCTGTATGTCGGCATGGATAAAGACCGCCAAAATCTGTTGAATCGGAATCGTTTTTATTATAAACTGATACCACAGATTATTGAAGAAGGGCAGAAGACAGGAGAATTCATACAGGATGATACATCAGAAAATCTTGCGGACAACTATGCTTCTCTGGAACGCGGCATGATCTATGACTGGTGTATTAAAGGCGGTAATTACAATCTGAAGGAAAAGAGCAGACATTTACTTCCCATTTATTTAAAATCACTGGTGAGATAGCATGCTTTTGTGAAGAAACTGTTTTGCAGGCAGAATTGCAGCCCTTCTTTATGGCGTCAGTCTGAAAACCGGTCCGGGTGTTGATACCTGGTTTCAGACGGATGCGGATTGTAAAATAGAAAGATAAGGTGGGATATGCATGAAGAAAAAAGCTGACAGCAAGACAGATTTCCTTGTTCATAATGTGGCAGTGAATCTGAGAAAGATCAGGCTGGCAAAAAAAATGAGTCTGGATGAGCTTTCGGAGCAGACAGGTGTAAGCAAAAGTATGCTGGGCCAGATTGAAAGGGGGGAATCCAATCCTACCATTGGGGTTCTGGGAAAAATCGTAAGCGGACTCCGGGTGGAATTCGATGACCTCATACGGGAACCGGAACTGGAAGCATATAAAGTAGATCATACCAAACTCATTCCGTCAAAGGAAGTACCTGGACAATATACGGTATACACATATTTCCCCTTCGAGAAGAAGAGAAACTTTGAAATCTATATCATTGAACTGGAGCCTCACGGAATTTATTACAGCGGTTCCCACGGTGAAAAAACCATGGAATATATCATTGGAATCGAAGGAACCCTGACACTTGAACTGAAAGATGAAAGTTATGTGGTGGAGCCGGAGGATGCTCTGCTGTTCCAATCGGATAAAGAACACCGCTACAGAAATGAAACAGATGACAGGGTAAGAATCGTAAGCGTATTCGCGTTTTTACCCAAGGCATAGGAGGGTAATCATATATTTTACAAATGCGTTATAACATACAAAATAACTTGAATACGCACTGTATACACGAAAAAAAACGATAAATTAGAAATAATATATATTTTTTAATAAATATATTGACAATATAACGCACGGGTGATATATTCATAACAGGAAGAACAAAGGCGTTCGGGACGGATGTACTTTGTTCTTTTTTTATGAAAAGAATTTGCAGCTGTTGGGATTTTGCCGGAAAATGACCTTTTTTCAGACGGATTTTGAACAGTTACGATTATTTTAATCAGGAAGGAGAATCACTATGAGATTAAAAGACACAGGATTAACCGCTCAGGATATCAGGGATAAGGTAAACAGGTACATGATCGAAACTTATGAACGTTTTGATTTTATTGCTGAAACCGCAAAAGATCAGTACATGTATGACGAGAATGGTGAAGCGTATCTGGATTTTTATGCAGGTATTGCAGTAAACTCAGCAGGCAACTGTAATGATAAGGTTGTTGCTGCGGTTAAGGATCAGGTTTCCGATATTATGCATACTTTCAATTATCCTTACACAATTCCTCAGGCGCTTCTGGCTGAGAAAATCTGTACAACCATCGGCATGGATAAAATTTTCTTCCAGAATTCCGGTACCGAGGCCAATGAAGCCATGATCAAGATGGCGAGAAAATACGGCGTGGAAAAATACGGCCCCAAGAGATATAATATTGTAACGGCTTCCATGGGTTTCCATGGCAGAACCTTCGGTGCCATGTCAGCAACCGGTCAGCCCGATAACGGATGCCAGATCGGTTTCGGTCCCATGACAGATGGTTTTACATATGCAGAATACAATAACCTGCAGGCATTCAAGGATGCATGTACGGAAGATACTATTGCAATCATGATCGAGCCTGTACAGGGCGAGGGCGGCGTACATCCCGCAACACAGGAATTCATGGAAGGACTTCGTAAATTCTGTGACGAAAAAGATATGCTTCTTCTGATCGATGAAGTGCAGACCGGCTGGTGCAGAACAGGTAAGGTTATGTCCTTCATGAATTATGGAATCAAACCTGATATTGTATCCATGGCAAAGGCACTGGGCGGCGGTATGCCCATCGGTGCGATCTGTGCAACAGAAGAAGTATCCAAAGCGTTTACGCCCGGATCTCATGGTACCACATTCGGCGGACATCCTGTCTGCTGTGCAGCTGCATTGGCAGAGGTTAATGAGCTGCTGGATCGCAATCTGGCAGATAATGCAGAGAAGATGGGAGCCTATTTCATGGACAGATTAAAAGATCTGCCTCATGTAAAAGAAGTCAGAGGTCAGGGCCTGCTGGTTGGTGTTGAATTTGATGATACCGTTTCAGGTGTTGATGTAAAGCATGAATGTCTGCATCGCCATCTGCTGATTACAGCCATCGGAGCCCATACGATTCGTATGATTCCTCCGCTGATCATCACAGAAGAAGACTGCGACAAGGCATATGAAATTATCAGAGAGTCTGTGGAAGCACTGGCATAAAAACACTGTCAAAATGAAGAGATGACCTGAAGACAGCTTTCAGGGGATGGTTCTGAGATAACTACAAAGGCATACTGCGAAATACTTCCGGATGGAATTCTGAGAGATGGAATCCCGGGAGAATGCGCAGTATGCCTTTTTTCAGTGTGACCGGCGGGCACACGTCTTTCAATCATGATGTGGGATTTGAGAGATGAGCTTTTGATATTTCAGGACTTTTTTCTGTTTTTTTCTCTTAAAACACTTACCAGATGCCGCACCAGTTGAATATCCTCTTCATTCAGACCTGATACATCGATTGATTCGCCCTTTTCAAGTCCGAGCAGATAATCGGTACTCACATGGAATACTTCTGACAGTTTCCTGAGGGAAACGGAAGAAGGCTGTCTTTCCTGCAATTCGTAATATGAAATCATTGATTTTGTTGCGCCGATTCGTTCCGCCAGCTGCTTTTGTGTCAGCCCGGCCTGAGTGCGTAATAATTTTAATCTGTCACCAAAGTCCACTAATTTATCACCTCAATCCAAACTTAGTTTACCTGAAAAATGTATCAATATGGTGGAAAGAAAAGCTAAAATAGTGGATTTACTTTGAAATCAGTGATATAATTTATATGGCAGTCTGTACAGGTATCGGGATGTCAGGCTGACATTATTATTTTGTGTAATTTTTTATCTGGGTATACTGAAAAAAATATCCATAATTCAGACATACTGCTGCTTTTTTACAGCCGAATCAGATGTACGGGGAGGATAGATCATGGATAAAAAAAACAAGGCAGATAAAAAGAAACAGCCGGGAGATAAGAAACTCAGCATGGCTGTGAAAAGGATGATGGTTTACAGTGATGAGGAATGGGATGCCGTACTGAATCCGGAGCAGATGACCAGAGAACTGTTCAGAAAATGCATCACAGACAGTATCCATATTGATGATTTTGAAACCTTTGCAAAACTATCGGAGCTTTTTCCGGTGTATTTTGAAGAGATGATTTCAGAAATGAAAGGAGAGATTGACGGTATCGCAGCGAATCGGGCGGACATCCTGCCGGAGGAAGCAGAAGCCGGAATGAAGAAATTCATCAGTGAATTGGCTGAAAAAATATAAAAAATTGGAACAGCGACATATAGTTTAAAACTTGAACCGGATATCAGAAAAAACATACCATGTCAGTAGGAAAATGCGTTGACATTTTTAATAGGATTCGTTATGCTTTTAATAATAAATAATGGCATGGTACTCAAGGATGAGTGCGCTCGTCTTCTGAAAAGAAGACGGGCATTTTTGTATACCGGTTCAGACAGCAGTTTCGCCGGATATCTGATGAGCCTGCCGGACAGGAAGTGAATAAAATGAATGTAATTTTTATTTCCCCGCATTTTCCGTCTCATTTCTATAATTTCTGTGAGCGTTTAAAAGCCAGGGGAGTAACAGTTCTGGGAATTGGTGATGCTCCCTGGGAGTTGATAGGGCCGGATTGTCAGAACAGTCTGTGCGATTACCGTTATGTACATAATCTTCAGGATTATGAGGAAGTTTATCACGTTGTGGCAGATTATATTTTTCATTACGGACGTATCGATTTTGTGGAAAGTGAGAATGAGTACTGGCTGGAGCTGGACGCCCGGATCAGAAGTGATTTTAATATCAGATCCGGTCCCCGGCTGGAGGAAATGCCGGACATGAATCATAAGTCGAAAATGAAAGCTGCTTACCAGAGAGCCGGAGTACCTTCTGCAAAGTGGACACTTCCTGCTACTCTGGAAGAAGCGGAGGAATTTGCACGGACAACAGGCTACCCGGTTATAGTCAAACCGGATAAAGGCGTAGGTGCTTCTGATACGTATAAAATTCATAATGAAACGGAAATGAGAGAATTCTGGGAAGGAAAAAATCCAGAAACCATATTTATCGAAGAGGAACTGGTTCCGGGTCATGTGGAAACTTTTGACGGGATTACTGACAGTCGTAGAAATATCCTGTTCTGCGCCAGTCAGGTACTGCCGCGAAGCCTGATGGATGCTGTGAATCAGGACGAAGATGTGGTCAGCTATTGTCAGGCACCGGGTGACGATCTGCGCGAAGCCGGCAAAAAGCTTCTGCAGGAATTTGATACCCGGAATAAATTTTTCCATTTTGAATTTTTCCGTTTGGATGAGGACAAAGAGGGGCTTGGAAAAAAAGGCGGAATCGTGGGTCTGGAAGTCAACATGCGGGCACCCGGCGGCCGTATCCCGGATAAAATGAATTATGCGTATGATACAGATGTTTATACCATCTGGGCAGACAGTCTTATTCATGACAGATGTTTTATGAACAGTGAATTCCGGCATTATATTACTCATGTGGGGCGAAAGGATTCCATAGCTTATGTTCATACTCCGGAGGAGATTCGTGCCCGCCTGGGCAGTGCTGTCATCGAGGATTTTGAAGTAAATCCTGTTCTGGCCGCCGAGATGGGCAATCACGCTTTTCTGCTCCGGGCTGAAACACCACAGGAGCGGGACGAACAGGTTGCTTATATATTAAAAAGAGAGGAAAACGGGTAATGAGAAGAGAGTATATTACTCAATACAGTAATTGTCTGGAAAGAGAAATGCATCTGCTGGTTTATGGTCATGATGGAGTACCGGTGCTGGTATTTCCCTGCCAGGATGGCATGTGTGATAACTGGGAAAGCTTTCAGATGCCTGATGATTTGAGTGATTTTATTGAAAGTGGGCGCATCCAGCTGTTTTGTGTGGATACGGTGGACAGGGAAAGCTGGTCAGATAAATATGGCGACAAGGAACATCGAGCCTGGGTACAGGAACAGTATTATCATTATATTGTGGATGAAGTGGTACCGTTTATCCATCAGATCAATCCTGCGGGGGCGCTGCCTCTGGTGACGGGATTCAGCCTGGGAGCCACTCACGCAGCCATTGTATTTTTCAGGAGACCGGATCTGTTTGCCGGAGTACTGGGGCAGTCAGGATGTTATGATGCGCCGCATTTCTGGGATAACTGGTGCAGCAATGTGCTGTATGATAATTCACCGGTGCATTTTCTGGCCAATATGCCGGTGAATCATCCCTATATCGAATTGTATAACCGGAAAAAAATTATTCTCTGTGTGGGTCAGGGACGCTGGGAAAATGAATGCCGGCGTACTACCGGGATTATGAAGGAAATTTTTGAGAAAAAAGGAATCCGGGCCTGGGTTGATTTCTGGGGATATGATGTGGATCATGACTGGCCCTGGTGGAAAAAACAGATACGCTACTTTCTGCCGTATCTTCTGGAACAGCAGTAAAAACATTATTTTAAAATGAATACTTATGGAGGAAGATGGTATGTTGCATATACAGAATCCGGTGGTGCAGGCTCTGCTGTTAAAAGGAAATTTCGGACTGGAGAAAGAAAGTCTGCGCGTTACGCCGGAGGGTTATCTGGCGCATACACCTCATCCGTTTCCGGATAATGATCACATTGTACGTGATTTTGGAGAGAATCAGACGGAAATTAATACATCTGTATTTTCCAGTGCCCATGAGGCAGTGGAGTCGCTGAAAAATTATACCTGCTATATTCAGAAAATTCTGTATAACCTGCCGGATCGGGAAGTACTGTGGCCTTTTTCCAACCCTCCCTTTATCCGTAATGAACGGGATATACCGGTTGCTCAGTTTTTTGGCAGCGATGTTTCCAAAACCGTTTACCGGGAATATCTCTCGGATCGGTATGGCAGGTATAAAATGACTCTCTCCGGCATTCACGTAAATTATTCATTTGCGGAAGAACTGCTGCAGGCTGATTTTGCAGCAAGCGGGGAGACAGATTTCAGGACTTACAAAAATCAGTTTTATGTGGAACTGGCACAGAAAACAGCTGCTTATGGCTGGATTCTGACGGCTGTGACGGCTGCCAGTCCTTTAATGGATTCCTCATTTGTAGAAAAAGGCCGTTTTGGTGTGGATGAATTCAGCGGAATGGCTTCTGTACGGTGCAGTGAATTGGGATACTGGAATACTTTTGCACCGATTTTTGATTACAGCAGTTTAGAGGCGTATGCAGACAGTATACAGCAGTACGTTGATGAGGGGCTTTTGGCTTATCCGTCCGAGCTGTATTATCCGGTGCGTCTGAAACCTGCAGGAAAAAACAGTCTGGAAGCATTGAGAAAATACGGTGTCAATCATATTGAGCTTCGCATGTTCGATCTGAATCCTCTGACGGAATCCGGAGTTGATGAACGGGATCTGGTATTTGCACAGCTTTTGCTGGTATGGCTGTCCAGTATTCCACGCCAGCCGTTTTCTAAAAAAGCACAGGTTCAGGCAGTACAGAATTTCAAAAATGCAGCTCATTATGATCTGAAAACCGTCAAAATTGTAGCTCCCGACGGGGAAGTATGTTCTGTTGCTCACGCAGCTTCCAATGTGATTCGTGAGATGAAAGCCTTTTATGAGGGATATCCGGAGGAAATTTGCGAGATTCTTGCTTTTCAGGAGGAAAAGTTTACGGATGCCCAGAATCGTTATGCATGGAAGATTCGGCGTCGTTATGCTGACAGCTTTGTGGAAAAAGGGTTGATACTGGCCGAACAAAAGCAGAAAGCAATGGTGGGCGGCAGGGAAATGCAGCCGGAAAAAATATGAAAAAATTGTGCCCTGCATCTTTGCTGATGCGGGGTATTTGTGTATAATAGTCTGCAGGTACCATTTTTACCACAGGAGTTTTTACTGTTTAAGAAAGCGAGGAAGTCTATGAAGAAAAGAATCATTCAGGTAGAAGAGAAAGTCCCTGCGAAATTGCTGATACCGTTAAGTATACAGCATATGTTTGCCATGTTTGGCGCGACAGTTCTGGTTCCTTTTATTTTCGGAATTAATCCGGCCATTGTTCTGTTCATGAACGGTGTTGGTACTCTGCTGTTCATTTTCATTACAAAGGGAAAGGCACCGGCTTATCTGGGATCCAGTTTTGCATTTCTGGCACCGGCCGGTATTGTTATCGCCAAATATGGCTTTGAATATGCCCAGGGCGGTTTTGTTGTGGTCGGTCTCTGCGGCTGTGTGCTGGCTCTGATCATTTACAAATTCGGTACGGACTGGATCGATATTGTACTTCCGCCGGCGGCCATGGGGCCTGTTGTGGCGTTGATCGGTCTGGAGCTGGCAGGTTCTGCAGCATCTACGGCAGGCCTGACAGGAGTAGACAAAGTTGATATGAAAAATGTGATCGTGTTCCTTGTAACACTTGGTGTGGCAATTTTCGGTCAGATTCTGTTCCGGGGATTTTTATCGGTCATTCCCATTCTGATTGCCATCATTGCAGGATATATTGCGGCAGCCTTTTGCGGCATGCTGGACTTTACGGAGGTTGCTCAGGCTTCCTGGTTTGCACTTCCTGCTTTTCACCTGGCAAAATTCAAGTCCCAGGCGATTCTGACGATTCTTCCTGTACTGCTGGTCATTACTTCTGAGCATATCGGACACCAGATTGTTACAGGTAAAATTGTGGGAAGAGATCTGCTGAAAGACCCGGGCCTGCATCGTTCCATTTTTGCAGATAACTTTTCGACAGCTATCTCAGGTCTTATTGGTTCTGTTCCCACAACTACTTACGGGGAAAATATCGGCGTTATGGCTGTTACCGGTGTGTACAGCGTGCGGGTAATCGGAGGAGCGGCGGTGCTGTCCATTGTGATTTCCTTCTGCGGAAAACTGTCCACATTGATCAGTACCATCCCCGGACCGGTAATCGGCGGTATTTCCATTCTTCTGTACGGTATGATCGGTACATCAGGCCTCCGTATTCTGGTGGATAACAAAGTGGACTACGGCAATTCCAGAAACCTGACACTGACATCTGTTATTTTTGTAATCGGTCTTTCCGGTATTGCTGTCAATCTGGGAGATGTACAGCTGACAGGTATGGTTCTGGCATGCGTTGTAGGTATGATTTTGAGTCTGGTATTCTATATTCTTGACAGGCTGCATCTGACCAATGACTGATGGATGGTGTCTCCGGGAAGACAGGGAACCGTGAAAAAAACTGAATAAAGATGAAAAAGGGGCTTCCTGAGGGAGCTCTTTTTTTAGGAAAAAATACCTTTATATATTGACAAAACTGTACTAACTGTATATACTGTTCATATACAGTTAGTATATGGCCGGACAGGGGCATGCAGTCCGGGCTGTGAATACAGAGAGGTGATGCTGTGAATATTTTTATTGATAATAAAAGTGGTGCGCCAATCTATGATCAGATTTATTCGCAGATTAAAAGTCAGATCATTAACGGAACGCTGAAGGCGGATGAAGCGCTTCCGTCCATCCGCAATCTGGCAAAGGATCTGCGAATCAGCGTAGTTACCACGAAACGGGCTTATGATGAACTGGAAAAGGAAGGTTACATCTATACCATTGCTGCAAAAGGATGTTTCGTGGCTCCTAAAAATGTGGAGTGGCTTCGCGAAGAGAACCTGAAAAAAATTGAAGAACATTTAATTGAGATTGCAAAACTTGCGGTATCATGTAATCTCAGCAGGCAGGATATCATCGAGATGTTTAATATTATCAACGAGGAGGAGTAGCGATGAATGCAATTGAAATCAGAAATCTCAGCAAATCTTACCCGGGTTTTACATTGAACAATCTGAATCTGACCCTTCCCTGCGGCTGCATTATGGGGCTGATCGGGGAGAATGGAGCGGGCAAAAGTACGACGATCAAACTGATTCTGGATATGATTAAGAAAGACAGCGGTACCATCCGCATTCTTGGGAAAGATAACGGAGATAATTTTCGGCTCACGAAAGAAGACATCGGTGTTGTGCTGGATGAAGTGGGATTTCCCGAATGTCTCACTGCCAGACAGGTAAACAGCATGATGAAGTACACATATGTGAACTGGAAAGAAGATGTTTTTCGGGATTATCTGAAGAAAATGTCTGTACCGGACGATAAGCCGTTTCAAGATTTTTCCCGGGGGATGAAGATGAAACTTGGTATTGCTGTGGCACTTTCACATGATGCGAAACTGCTGATTCTGGATGAAGCAACCAGTGGGCTGGACCCGGTAGTCCGGGATGAAGTGGTAGAGATGTTTGGAGAGTTTACCAGAGATGAATCGCATGCAGTTCTGATTTCGTCCCACATTGTCAGTGATCTGGAGAAAATCTGTGATTATATTGCATTTCTTCATAAAGGAAATCTGATGTTATGCGAAGAGAAAGATGTTCTTCTGGAGCAGTACGGAATTATTCACTGTACCCGGGAACAGCTGGATGAGTTGAATCCCTCTGCGATAAAAGGTAAAAAAGAGACGCCCTATGGTGTCGAGGCAATGGTTCACCGGGAAGAAATACCCGAGGGGATGAGTATCAGTCCTGTTAATATTGAAGAATTATTTGTATTTATGGTGAAGGAGGCAGCATAATGAGAGGATTGCTTTTGAAAGATTTTTATATGTCGTGGAAGTACTGCCGTATGGTTTTGCTGATGATGCTGATATTTCTCGGGGTTTCTGCCACAGGTGATGATAATATGTTTTTTATGATCTATCCCATGATGGTGGCAAGTATTGTCCCCACAACTCTGCTGTCCTATGATGAAAAAAGCGGCTGGAATCTTTACAGCGGGGCACTTCCCTATTCCCGCGCACAGCTGGTATCTGCTAAATATCTGGTGGCGGCTGTACTGATGTCTGCGGTGTGGCTCGTATCAGCAGGAATTCAGCTTGTCCGCGAAGCACTGGGGGCACCGGTTGATATGCAGGATTTGGCATTTATATTATCGCTTTTACTGTTGATGGGCATTCTGTCGTCCGGCATTATTCTTCCTGTCATGTTTAAGTACGGAGTGGAAAAAGGCCGCTTTACTTATTACATTATGATTGCTGTGGTTTGCGGAGGTGGAGTTGCATTTCCTCAGATTCTTGAAAAGGTTCATTTTACACTGGGCGTACAGGAGCAGATGATTCCGGTCTTAATGGCCGTGGGGGCGATTGCTTTCTTCGCAGTTTCATGGATTATTTCCATAAAAGTATATGAAAAACGGGAAATCTGATGCTAACATGATGCATCCCGAAAGTCAAGGAAAAAACTATCAGAATGTCTGAACCGGTAATACACGCACACGAACTTCTTTTTGACGGGGATAGATAAACACTGCTCAATGTGTTAAAATAGATACAAAAACCCGAGGTATAAAGTGAAGGTATTGATTGGGGGCAAAGAGCATGCAGATTACGGATTTACAGATTCGGAATTTTAAATCCATCGGCAACATGAAGATTTCCAATGTGGAAAATGCTCTGATTCTGGTGGGGAAGAATAATACGGGAAAGACAGCGGTGCTGGATGCCGTTCGGGCAGTCAGCGGTGCTTATCAGATACAGATAGAGGACTTTCAGGAAGATTATGCCAATATTGAGATTGGAGTTGCGCTGGCAATTACCCGGGAGGATCTGTTGGGACTTTACAGCAGAGGTGCGGTCAGCAGTTATCGCAGGTTTGAGGCCTGGTACGGAGATTTCTGCAGAAAACTGCCGTCTTTTGAAGAATTCAGAGATAAGGATTCGGATGGAGGGAAGCTTTCCTTTGTTTTTACAGCCAACCGGGATGGGAAAATACGATACAATGACGGTTTTCAGAAAAATAATTCCTGCATTCCAAAGCTGTTTCCGGAGATTTATTATATGGATTCCCAGAGAAATCTGAAGCAGTTTCAGGAAAACATGCTGATTTTACAGGAGGATGAGCTTCTGAAAAGAATGCGTTCCGGCTGCTGTATTTTCAATCAGGCGAAGACCTGCGATCATTGTTTTTCCTGTATCGGCCTGATCAATCAGAAAAAGCCTCAGGAACTGGATGCGTTCGAAACGGCAAAACTGCTGGACTATAAACTGTATCAGCTGAACCTGGATTCATTTTCCAGAAAAGTCAATGAGAATTACCGGAGAAATGGCGGACAGGACAGAATCGTTTATTCCATGAACCGGGATATTGAGCGGATGCTTTCCGTTACGGCGGAAATTTACAGTGAAGGCAAGAAAAATCCCAGACCCGTAGAGCAGCTGGGGAAAGGCATGCGCAGCATCTATATGCTTTCCCTTCTGGAAACCTACGCGCAGGGAGAAGGGCAGAATCCGGGGATTATCATTGTGGAGGAACCGGAGCTTTTTCTTCATCCCAAGCTTCAGAAGATTTCCGGAGAGATTTTATACCGTCTTTCACGGAAGAATCAGGTGATATTTTCCACGCATTCACCGAATCTGCTGTCCAATTTCAACAGCAGACAGATCCGTCAGGTGGTACTGGATGATAACGGATATTCCACAGTGCGCCCCCATACTGATATCAGCGTGATTCTGGACGATCTGGGATACAGTGCCAATGATCTCATGAATGTGGATTTTGTGTTTATTGTGGAAGGAAAGCAGGATAAAAGCCGCCTTCCGCTGTTGCTGCAGAAATATTATTCCGAGATGTATGATGAGACCGGAACGCTTTCCAGAGTAGCAATCATCACCACCAACAGCTGTACCAATATTAAGACGTATGCCAATCTGAAATATATGAATCAGGTTTATCTGAAAGATAATTTTCTCATGATCCGGGATGGAGACGGAAAGGACAGCGGGATGCTGAAACGTCAGCTCTGCAGGTATTATGAGGAACGCAGCATTCAGGATGTTGACCGGCTTCCCAGAGTAACAGAGAAAAATGTATTGATTCTCAAATATTATTCTTTCGAAAATTATTTTCTTAATCCGGAGATTATGGCACAGCTTCATGTTATCAGTTCTCCGGAGGAATTTTATGAAATTTTTCTGGAAAAATGGAAGGAATACCTGCATAAGATCAAAAGCGGCAGGAAGCTTCTGGAAGTCATTGGAAAAGATTTTGAGACAGTCGAAGATGTTAAAATGCATATGGAAGAAATCAGGATTCATGTGAGAGGGCATAATCTGTATGACATCTTTTACGGAAGATATAAGAATCAGGAAACGACGCTTCTTCGCCGATATATTGATCTGGCTCCCAGAGAAGATTTCAGAGACATACTGGATGCGGTCGACCGGTTTATCTATTTTGAAAATCGAAAAAAAACAGCAGAACAGACAAAAAATAAATGTGGATCGTGCTGCTGGCAGGCGGCTCGGGAGTAGCTTTGATACACAGCTACTGCCTGAACCGGATTTTTGATAAGGAACTGGCAGGGAGAGAGAATTAAATCTCCATCATCCCCGACATAATACAACCGCCTGCTGCCCCGCATTCCATGATTTCATGCATCTGTTCTTCATCCGGCTGTGTACCGTCCAGCCGGATTCCTCCGATGGCGTAGACCGGTATGGAAACGTTTTCGCAGACAGACCGGAGAAAGGCGGTTCCCCGGGGCGGCAGTCCTTTTTTGCAGTCCGTGGCATATATATGGCCTGCGGTGATATATGTGGCGCCAAGCTTCTGGGCCTCCATGGCTTCATCCACGGAGTGGATGGAGGTGCCTGTGACGGTAAAACTGTCCAGCTGATTCTGATATTTTCGCAGCAGAGGAAGCGGCAGGTGAATGGCCGGGCAGTTCAGTTTCCGGGCGGTGTCAATAAATGTATGAAGTATGCAGGGAATATGATGTTCCCTGCATATTTTCATGATTTCTTCCGCCAGCCGGGCATACTCTTCTTCCTCCAGGTCTTTTTCTCTGAGTATCACTGCCCTGGGCCGCAGACTGCAGATCCGTTCCATCTGTGCAGGAAGAGGCCGGCTGCACAGATGACGGCTGGTAACAGCAAGGATCTGCTGCATGGTAATACTTTCTTCAGTTTCTGCAGCCCGGAAGCCGGTTTTATTACAGGTACACATAATCATTCATAACCGGCTGCAGGTTATGCTCCAGGAGAGCGTCGTAGACTTCGTCCACCGTTCTTCCGTCTGAGATTTCAAACTGGTCATCGCCTTTTTGTTCGATTTCATCTGAGTGTTCCCCGATACCGGTGCTGACGCCGGCTGAAATTTTAGTTGCGCAGATGTTGACAAGATTGTCGCGGACTCTTGCACATTCCCTTGTGGAGATGGTGATGCCGGCAAATGGCATGAACAGCCGGTAAGCACAGACTACCTGCAGAAGCTGTGCTTCGTGGACGTCCATGGGATTGATCCGGTCATTGTTGATGATGGGGCGCAGTCTCGGGCAGGAAAATGAGATTTCCGCGTGGGGGTATCTGCGCTGCAGCAGCCATGCGTGCATTCCTGTGGCAAACGCATCCTTACGGAAGTCATCAAGTCCCAGCAGTGCGCCGAAGGCAACTCCGCGCATGCCGCCCTTAAGGGCGCGTTCCTGGGCGTTGACGCGGTAGGGGAAAATCCGTTTGTGTCCCGCCAGATGAAGAGTTTCGTATTTATCCGAATTGTAGGTTTCCTGGAAAACGGTTACATAATCGGCACCGCACTGATGCAGGTATGCATATTCGTCGGAATTCATGGGGTAGACCTCCAGACCAATTACCTTAAAATATCTGCGGGCGATTCTGCAGGCTTCTCCGATGTATTTTACATCGGATTTTTTACGGCTTTCTCCGGTCAGAATGAGGATCTCCTGAAGTCCGGTCTTTGCGATGGCTGCCATCTCCATTTCAATCTGCGCCTCATTCAGCCTTGCGCGGTTAATCTTATTGTGGCAGTTAAAACCGCAGTAAATACAGTAATTTTCACAGTAGTTGGCAATGTAAAGCGGTGTAAACATGTATACGCTGTTGCCAAAGTGTTTTCTGGTCTCTGTCTGTGCTGCCTGCGCAATGTCCTCCAGCAGCGGCAGTGCTGCGGGGGAGAGGAGGGCGGCAAAATCCTCGGGCGAGCGGTTATCATGAGCAAGTGCGCGCCGTACGTCTGTTTCTGTATAGCGGGAGTAATCGTAGCTGTTCATGGCTGCGATGACCTGGTCCATTACATCGGATTCCAGCACTTCCATGCCGGGCAGATAAGCCATATGGTCAATGCGGTTTTTCTTCAGATCTTCCAGGATCGTTTCACTTAAAATACTTTCGTTCAGATGCTGATCCTGCTTCTGTTCAGTACCCGATAATATTTTCTCACTCATTGTTTATGCCTCCTGATCCTGTAAAAATCCTGTCAGAGGAGAAGATGCGCTGGCTCCTTTGCTGAGCGTTCTTCCCAGACCGGAAAGATATGCGCTTCTTCCGGCTTCAATGGCTTTTTTAAATGCTTCTGCCATGGCAGGTACATCACCTGCGGTGGCAATGGCGGTATTTGCCATAACAGCTGCTGCTCCCATTTCCATGGCTTCGCAGGCCTGGGAAGGGCGTCCGATACCTGCATCCACAATAATGGGAAGATCGATTTCATCAATCAGAATCTGAATGAAATCTCTGGTGCAGAGTCCCTTGTTGGAGCCGATGGGAGCTCCCAGAGGCATGATGCAGGCGGCACCGGCACTGGCCAGATCTCTTGCGGCATTCAGGTCGGGGAACATGTAGGGCATGACAACAAAACCTTCTTTTGCCAGGATTTCAGTGGCTTTGATGGTTTCCTGATTATCGGGCAGAAGGTATTTGGAGTCGCGGATGACTTCCACCTTGACAAAATTGCCGCAGCCGACTTCGCGTGAAAGTCTTGCGATGCGTACAGCTTCTTCGGCATTTCTGGCGCCGGAAGTGTTGGGCAGCAGAGTTACATTGTCGGGGATATAGTCCAGGATATTGGCAAGACCTCCCTCATTGGCACGGCGCAGAGCCAGAGTGATGATCTGAGCCTCTGCTTTTTCGATACATGCTTTTACCAGTTCCAGGGAAAATTTTCCGGATCCCAGGATAAAGCGGGAGGTAAATTCGTGTCCTCCAAGGATAAATTTGTCTTCTGTCTGATTCATATTCAATTCCTTCTTTCTGTTTTTATAAATGCTTATACATCCTCTTCACCCAGCAGAAGGCGGGTGATCATATTTGCTTCATGGGCGGCGCACAGGGCAGCGCGGGGAGCCATCAGTCCTTTGCCGTAGACGGCTTCTGTTGTCTCGTCTCCGCATAAATAAAAATTCTGTGATACTCTTCGTGTACGGATGATATTGCTGCTTTCATAGCCGGCAAGTCCCGATGCAGCCACCAGCTTTTTCTTTGGAAAATGCTCCAGGATGCCGCATACCAGAGTGGATTTTGCTTCCGGGTCATCAAATGCTTCGCAGATGATGTCTTCTTCCAGAAACAGTTCCTGCAGATTCTTTTCTGTCACCCTGACACAGTCTGTGGTGATATCCAGCCAGGGGTTGATGCGCAGCAGCTGAGATTTCAGTGCTTCTGTTTTATACATCCCCACATGCTCCAGAAAATACTGCTGGCGGTTAAGGTTGGTCAGATCCACCCGGTCAAAGTCAATCAGATGGAGATGTCCCACGCCGATTCTGGCCAGAGCAAATGCCACATTGGATCCGAGGCCGCCGAGGCCTGCCACAGCGACCCGTCCATGGTTCAGCAATTTCTGGGTTTCAGGAGAATGGCGCTCATCTAAGGCCTGGTAAATCTGTTCTTTTGAAAATCTGCCGTACGCGCAGGAGCGTGTATCCGGAGCCTTTGCATCGGCTGCTTCTTTCATATTCAAATGGTCCATGTTCAATCAGCCTCCTCCCACAAAACTTACAATTTCCAGAATATCGCCGTCTTTCAGAAATGTGGAAGCGTAGACGGATTTCGGCAGGATTTCGTAATTCAGTTCCACGGCAATGCGGTTTGTTTTGTATCGGTTCTTTTCCAGATATTCGGCCACGGTAACCGGTTTCTCCGGTCTGAATTCTTTTCCGTTTACAGTAATCATATTCTCTCCTTTCCGGAAACGAAAAAAGAGTTCACAAAGAAATACACCCGCGGTGGTGCACCCCTTCATGAACTCTGTTCACTCTCAAATGTTTCCATATTCAACATTCAAGCCTTCGGCTCGATTTATGGACGTAAGTATAATAAATTTTCTGAGAAATGTCAATAGCTGTATGAAAAATCAGTTGACCGTTATCAGGATGTCAATTTTCGACTGGTAAATTTCTATTGACAAAATTCACAAATTTGATTATAAAAATTACGTAAATATAGTAACAGTTCTGCAAATGCCGGGCTGTTCAAAAGAATTTCGATTGGAGGAATGCGAATGAAAAATCTGGTAAAAAAGTGGAATGATACCAGTCTGATTCTGCGTATCGCGGTGGGACTGGTGATAGGCGCCGTTCTGGGAGTGGTTTTCCCCAAGCTGACAGTGCTTGCATTGCTGGGTAATATTTTTGTCGGAGCTCTGAAAGCCATTGCGCCCATACTGGTATTTGTGCTGGTCATGAGTTCTCTGGCACAGGCCGGAAAGGGAATCGGCAAAAAATTTCGTACGGTAATTATCTTATATATGCTCAGTACTTTGCTGGCAGCAGTAATTGCGGTGCTGGGCAGCTTTATGTTTCCGGTTCAGCTGAAACTGACCGGTGTGGAGGCAGCAGGACAGACAGCTCCCACCGGTATCGGTGAAGTACTGGAGGGTTTGCTGAATAATATGGTATCCAATCCTGTAAGTGCTCTTATGAATGCCAATTATGTGGGAATTCTGTGCTGGTCCATTATCCTGGGTCTGGCATTGAAATCAGTGGCATCAGATCATACAAAAGAGGCTCTTTCAGATATTTCCAATGCGGTGACTCAGGCTGTAAGATGGATTATCAGCCTGGCGCCATTTGGTATTATGGGTCTGGTATTCAGTTCCGTTTCCACAAATGGTCTGAGTATCTTCTCTGATTACGGAAAACTGCTTCTTCTGCTGGTAGGATGCATGCTGGGAGTGGCACTGATCGTAGATCCGCTGATTGCCGGAATCTGTCTGCATCGCAATCCCTATCCGCTGGTATTGCGATGCTTTAAGGAAAGCGGACTGACTGCGTTTTTCACAAGAAGTTCCGCGGCCAATATTCCTATTAATATGGCGCTTTGTGAAAAACTGGGACTGGACAGAGACATGTACTCCGTATCGATTCCTCTGGGGGCTACCATTAATATGGACGGAGCTGCCATAACGATTACGGTTATGACTCTGGCCGTTGTTCATACGCTGGGAATTTCCGTGGATATTCCCACAGCAATTTTCCTCAGTGTTCTTGCTACTCTGGGCGCCTGCGGTGCTTCCGGCGTTGCAGGAGGATCTCTGCTTCTGATCCCCATGGCATGTTCTTTATTCGGAATCAGCAATGATATTGCCATGCAGGCAGTTGGCGTGGGATTTATTGTTGGTGTTGTTCAGGATTCCTTCGAAACTGCCATCAATTCATCCGGAGACGTATTGTTTGCAGCTACAGCGGAATTCCGCCAGTGGATGAAAGAAGGACGGGAAGTGAAGTTCTGAAAATCAGATTGTAATACAACAGGGCGTATCTGCAGATACCGGGATTGCGGATGCGCCCTGAAATTTATATGCCGGATGTATATGCCGGATGGATCAGCAAAGCTGTGCAGGCAGTACAGCAGCCGTTTTACAGCAGGTGCTTTCTAAGCTCTGCACCGTCCTCTGCACTCAGATAGGCCGGAGCAATGTCAAATACGGTTTTGCAGCCGGTCTGTCCTTCCCTGCTTAACCGGTAAGCTGCTCTTGCATAGGCAACCAGTACGGAGGATGTGAATTCCGGATTGGAATCCAGTTTCAGGCTGTATTCGATCACATGGCTGTTCTCATCATTCCAGCCGGTTTTTCCGGTGCGGATTACAAAGCCGCCGTGAGGAATTCCTGCATGGTCACGCTGCAGTTCTTCTTCACTGATGAAATGAACAGTTGTATCATAGTCTGCAAAATATAGCTTTTCAATAAAATAACGCAAACCCTTGACATGAGTGCTATGCTTATATTAAGAGGTGAGTATTATGTTACACAATGAAACCAGAAAACTCTTAATTGAAGCTCTTAATAAAACACATAACGCAAAGGAAGTTGCTGAATGTTTTTCTGTTAACCTCAGCACCGTATACCGTCTGGCTGAACAGATGAAGGCCACCGGTTCTGTCGAAACCAGAACCTATCTGCGTGGACGAAAACCTTCACTTACCCCGGATGATATTGAAAATATAGACCACCTGATTCAGAAACAGCCAGATATTACATTAAAAGAAATCATTGAAACGCCTGGTTTGCATGTGAGTGATGAAACTGTGCGCAAAGCTATCTTAAAACTCGGTTATGTCTATAAGAAAAAGTCTTTGCATGCTTCCGAACAGGAGCGTCCCCGATGTCAGAGAAAAGAGAAGGAACTGGGGCA
>JAXDZY010000082.1:0-8000 GCA_034086685.1 Lachnospiraceae bacterium | reverse complement strand
GCTTGCAATTTTCCGAAAATAATGGTAACATTTTCTTGTATCAGTATATTTGCACCTACTGTATAAGGAGGTATCCATGAGCGTTCAGTTATTGGATAAAACCAGGAAAATTAATAAATTGCTGCACAATAATAATTCATCTAAAGTGGTGTTTAACGATATATGCGACGTGCTCAGTGATATATTAAAGTCGAATATCCTGGTGATCAGTAAAAAAGGTAAAGTATTAGGTATTGGTTACAGTGAAGGAGTTACTGTCATTGAGGAACTGGTAGCCGGTCAGGTTGGCGGTTTTATTGATCCGCTTTTAAATGAACGACTGCTGAGTATTCTTTCCACAAAGGAAAATGTCAATCTGGCTAACCTTGGTTTTACGCAGAACGTAGGTATCTATCAGGCAATTATTACACCGATTGATATAGCTGGAGAGCGTTTGGGTACGTTGTTTATTTATAAATGCAACGAGCAATATACGATTGATGATATTATCCTGAGTGAGTATGGTACAACGGTTGTCGGTTTGGAGATGATGCGTTCTGTTAATGAAGAGAATGCAGAGGAGCAGCGTAAGATTCATATAGTAAAGTCTGCAATTAATACGCTTTCATTCTCTGAACTGGAAGCAATTCAGCATATTTTTGATGAATTGGATGGCAATGAAGGCATTCTTGTTGCAAGCAAGATTGCAGACAGGGTTGGAATTACCCGTTCTGTAATTGTGAATGCTTTGCGGAAATTTGAGAGTGCAGGTGTTATTGAATCGCGGTCTTCCGGCATGAAGGGTACTTATATTAAAGTGGTGAATGATGTAGTGTTCAGTGAATTAAAGAAACTGAAAAAACAATAAAGTTTTGATCATGAAACGATAACAGATAGAAGTGTCTGTTGTTTGAAATGAATCTAAAATAATAAATATTCAGTGGAATATTTGAACATTTTTATTTCATGGAAAACGCAGCAAGTATAAAACGGAAAGATGCCGGCATCTGCAGAAATGAAGCGCAGATGTCAGCATCTTTTTGTGTACAGTATGAACTTTTTTCGTGGAAAAATATTCCAGGGTTTCAGGAGAAAAACGAATGCCCGATGCAAATGGAATTTGAAAAAAAGGTAAAAAAACATTAAAACTGCTTGCATAATAAATTGACTTGTGTTATAGTTTACAGGTGTGTGCAACACGGTAAATATTAATCACGTACGTGGATTCCCGGGATGGTGCCGTAAGGTGTTTTGGGAAGCGTAAAACGTGCGGAAGTAAAAACCAAGGAGGTATTATTATGAGCGTAATTTCTATGAAACAGCTCTTAGAAGCAGGTGTTCATTTTGGACATCAGACAAGAAGATGGAACCCTAAGATGGCTCCCTACATTTACACAGAAAGAAACGGTATCTACATCATTGACTTACAGAAATCTGTAGTTATGGTTGATGATGCTTACAAGGCAGTAGCTGATATCGTTGCTAATGGCGGTAACATTCTGTTTGTTGGTACAAAGAAACAGGCTCAGGATGCAATTGCTGCTGAAGCTGAACGCTGCGGCATGTTCTATGTTAACCAGAGATGGTTAGGTGGCATGCTGACAAATTTCAAGACCATTGAAAGCAGAATTGCAAGACTGAAAAAGATCGAACAGATGCAGGAAGATGGCACATTTGATGTACTGCCCAAGAAGGAAGTTATTGAGTTAAAGAAAGAACTGGAAAAACTGGAAAAGAACCTTGGCGGTATCAAGGAAATGAAGACTCTGCCCGATGCAATCTTCGTTGTTGATCCCAAGAAGGAAAGAATCTGTGTACAGGAAGCTCATATCCTTGGAATTCCGTTAATTGGTATCGCAGATACAAACTGTGATCCTGAAGAACTGGATTATGTAATTCCCGGTAATGATGATGCAATCAGAGCCGTTAAATTAATCGTATCTAAGATGGCAGATGCTGTTATCGAAGCTAAGCAGGGTGAAACCTTTGGCGAAGCAGCAGAAGAAGCTGAGGAGGAATAATTACTATGGCTATTACAGCAGCAGACGTTAAGAAGTTAAGAGAAATGACCGGTGCTGGTATGATGGACTGCAAAAAGGCCCTGACAGCTACTGATGGTGATATGGATGCAGCAGTTGATTTTCTGAGAGAAAAAGGACTGGCTACTGCTCAGAAGAAAGCAAACAGAATTGCAGCAGAAGGTATTGTTATGACTACTGTATCTGAAGATGGCAAGAAAGCAGTTGCAGTAGAAGTTAATGCTGAAACAGACTTCGTAGCTAAGAATGAAAAATTCCAGGTATATGTAAAAGATGTCTGCAATCAGGCTCTGAACACAACAGCAGCTGATATTGATGCATTTCTGGCTGAACCCTGGGCTCTTGATACAACCAAGACTGTTAAGGACGCTCTGGCAGCTCAGATTGCTGTAATCGGCGAAAATATGAATATCAGAAGATTCAAGCAGGTTGAAGAAGCTAACGGTTTTGTAGCATCTTACATCCATGCAGGTGGTAAGATCGGTGTTCTGGTAGATGTTGAGACTGATGTTGTTAATGACGAAGTGAAAGAAATGGCTAAGAATGTTGCAATGCAGGTTGCAGCTCTGAAACCTCAGTATACAGACCGCACCGAAGTAAGCGCAGATTACATTGCACGTGAAAAAGAAATCCTGATGGCTCAGATCATGAACGATCCCAAGGAATCCAAGAAACCTGAAAAGGTTATCAACGGTATGATCGAAGGACGTATCAACAAAGAACTGAAGGAAATCTGTCTGCTGGATCAGGTTTACGTAAAGGCAGAAGACGGCAAGCAGTCTGTAGCTAAATACGTTGAATCTGTAGCAAAAGCAGCAGGTGCAAAGATTACAATCAAAGGCTTTGTTCGTTTTGAAACAGGCGAAGGTCTGGAAAAGAAATCCGAAAACTTCGCTGAAGAAGTTGCAAAGCAGATGGGCAAATAATCCCAATCTTATAAAGACTGAAAAGTGAACCCAAGAACCCCCGAAAATGCTGATATTTAAAGGCTTTTCGGGGGTTTTTAAATTTCCGGAGATGCGTTCGCAGCTTATCGTAAATTACCGTTTTTTACCACCGATTTTGGGACTAATAGTGTAAAGAATTCAATAACTTCCAGTTTGTGAGGAATTGACAGGATGAAAAATAATAAAGAATTTTGGGAAGCATTAGATGAATTGGCAGCCAGGTCAGAAATTGTAATTGATAGACCAAAAGGAACTGCACATCCCAAGTACCCTAATTTCATTTATAGAGTTGATTATGGATATTTGAAAGGTACATCTTCTATGGATGGTGCAGGGATAGATGTATGGGTTGGAAGTGGCGAAAAAAAGATTGATGCAATAATGTGTATTGTTGATTTGATGAAAAGAGATTCAGAAATTAAAATACTGATTGGATGTACAGAAGAAGAAAAGACAATAGTATATGAAACACATAACGAAACACAGTTTATGAAAGGTGTTTTAATACGTCGATAAATCCAATTTGTCAGGGAGTCGAACAGAGCGAAAAATAGAAATTTATGGAGGCCTGTATTTTGTTATGAAAAAAAGTAAAATCGTTTTATTGATTGCAATATTAAGCGTCTGCGTTATTCTGGCCGGATTATTTTTTGTGAAATATCAGAACGGGAAAAATCGGACGATACTCGGTTTGACAATGGAACAGAAGCTTCAGGATTACGAGGAACTGTGCTCCATTCTGGATACAAGCTATCCATTCTGGAAGGAAGCAGAGGATGCCGGTATCGATAGGGAAGCTCTCTATGGGGAGTACAGAGAATACATTCAAAAGACAAAAAATGACATCGACTTTTTTAAAGAAATCAATTACTTTCTGAAAGAGCTGAAAGGATTTGGTCATCTGACGGTTCTGGACGGATACCGTTACAGGCAATATCTCACAGCGTTTAACGCTGGCGATGTTTTGTCTGAAAAGCAAAAGGAGAACATAAAATCGCTGGAGAGCGTTTTGTATAATCCTGTCAGCAGCACAATATATAGGCTTCTGGATCAGAGCCACACAGGGTTCAGAAGCATCAAGGGACTGAAGAACGATTACGACGAAATCGTACAGGACGAGGAAAACAGCCAGATGCTGCCTTTGGAGGCGGACATACAGCCCAGTATCGGATACGCGTATGTTAAGGTAGACAGTTTCGCATTGGAACGGTATTCGATGGACAAGGTCTTTTTTACCAATCTGTTCAATGAAATCCATGACATTCCCAACCTGATTATTGATTTGCGCGAGAATTCTGGAGGAAGCGATCTGTACTGGCAGGATTTTCTTGTGAAACCTAATGCCAGAGAAAGTCTTTTCTCTCAAAGAGTCTTTCTCTTTAATGATTCGGAATATAACCGGGAATATTTTTCTGACAACGGACTGCACTGTGAACCGATAGAGACGGCACCGGAATTGTATGCTTCAAAATACCGTAGCCGATTTACTCACTATACGGTCGACACTACTTCATTTGAAAAATCCGATAATCCCTATGAAGGAAAGATATGGATTCTGACAAGCGAAAAGGTTTATTCCGCGTCTGAAAATTTTGTGATGTTCTGCAAGAACACCGGATTTGCATATCTTGTGGGCACTCCCACGGGTGGAGACGGCGGTATGCTTGACCCCATGTTGTTGTCTCTGCCAAACAGCGGTTTGATTGTTCGCTTCAGTGCACTATATGGGACAAACTCAGATGGTGAAGGAAATGAAGCCTGTGGTACACCCCCCGATACTTTGATTTCGGAGGAAGAAGATGCTTTTGAGAAATGCAAGAGCATGATAAACAATACGAAATAAGCTGGACTGATCTTATGATCATATATTGATGATAATAAGAGTGGATTTTCCGACTTATAAAATAGCCAATTATATAGTTTATATAGTATTTATAGAGTTTGGCTGTTTGAGTAGGTAAATTATAGGAAGTTCAGGAAAATAATCAGATACTGATGCAAATTACAGTTTCTTTTGCTACTGTATTTGGATATAATTGAGATATAAAGAATATCATTTGTTTTCGATATATCTAAAGATCAGTAGGGAGGGATATCACCATATATGTGTACAACACAAGAATTACAGGTAATTACGAAATCTGTCGTGAGTTCAATTATTGATCTTGTGTCAGATAAGATTTATAAAATTGTTCTATACGGCTCTTATGCCAGAGGGGATTTTACTCCGGAATCAGATATTGATATTATGGTCATTCTGGACTGCTCAAAAGAAGAGGTATTATCCTATAGAAAACAGATAAGCAGAGTAGCCAGTGATATTGGTCTTGAACATGATATTATGGTTTCTATTGCGCTGAGAGATAAGGAAAGCTTTTATGCAAACCAGGCTATATTACCTTTTTATCAGAATGTTGAAAAGGAAGGAGTTGAATTGTATGGATGATTCTGTGATTTCCTTATCCAGATATCGGATGGAACAATCAAAACAATGCATTAAATCTGCAAAGGCGCTGGTGTACATTGAAGATTATAAAGGTGCAGCCAATCGCTCATATTATGCGATTTTTCATGCAATGAGAAGTGTACTGGCATTGGATAAAAAGGATTTTTCAAAGCATTCCGGCGTGAGTGCATATTTCCGTAAAGAATATATAAAAACAAAAGTTTTTGATGCAGAATTATCCTACATAATATCAGATGCGTTTCAAGTAAGGAGCGACAGCGACTATGATGACTATTATGTAATATCAAAAACAGATGTCCTGGAACAGATTTCCAATGCCGAGAGATTCAGCAGCACAATTGAGCAATATATTCTGAAACGAATCGCAGAAGAGGTGTGATACGGAAATATATTGGGATTAAATGATATGGATAATTCTTTATTGGATAGTTATATGATATCAGAACTGATCAAGGGTGTGCTGAAGGTTTGTGGCGATAGTGTAAAGCAGATTACTTTATACGGCTCTGTTGCGAGACACGAAGAAACAGAAGAGAGCGATATTGATATTGCATTGATTCTGAATCAGGAATTGAGCGGAGAAACCAGAACACAATTTATTAAATGGGCTTCAAAGAAACTGTTATCCCTACCTGAATTCTGGTCCCAGATCCCATCTTAGTCCCAACTTTCCCAAAATCAAAGTTGGGACCGGATTCAGAAAAACGGCTCATTTTTCCCTCAACTATGGGCTTTCTGTAAAAAGAGTTCGCAAAGCAGATGGGAATGTGATTCATTTCTATAAAGACTGAAAATTGAACCCAAGAACCCCCGAAAATGCTGATATTTAAAGGCTTTTCGGGGGTTTTTAAATTTCCGGAGATGCGTTCGCAGCTTATCGTAAATTATCGTTTATTACCGACTACATCGGTCAGATAAGCGCTCTTTTTTTGTACCCAAAACATGATCTGTTTTGTAAAGGAGCAGTAGAGCAGTATATCAGCAGTCTTTCAGAGCAGGAGAAGGAGGACATTCTTTCCACCTCTGAACCGGAACCAGAAACCGCTTCCGTTGTGTAAGAAACGAAAGCGGAAGAGAACCCGTAAGGAAAAAGGAATTATCCGGCAATATGGGAGTCTGGATCGTGTTTCTGGTATTGATAGCCAGCGGTGGAACAGCAGGGGGAATGAAGTGGAAAGGCAGCAAACAGAAACGGAAAAGTGCGTAGGATCCGGATGAGGAATATGCGAATGCTAATGTGGGATTGGAAATTCTATTTGAAACAGGTTTAGACAGATATCTGATTTTATGAATTGGCTCAAATGGTTAGATATGGTAGGAATAAATTTTCTGTGCTATACTGGATTCAAACAAATGATTGGAACGGAAGTTTATCGGTTTGATTTATTCAGTTTTCTGTTTTGAGACTTGAGAAGAAGGCAATAAAATCAGCGATTAGTTATATGCCGACAGCTTCATATGAATTGCCTTATGAGGGAGCAAAAGAAATGTTGTTGGTAGATGAAGTTAGTAATAAAGAGTTTTTGGCAGGTCTGTTTAATGCTATGTATGAGGAATTACCAGTGCCAAAATGGAAAAAGAAAAAATAGAGCCGAAAAGTCTCTGAAATAAAGGAAGGTATCATGAAGTATCGTTACAGAGAGATGGTCTATAGACCAGATTACTATAATTTTAATACGGATGACAGAACGGAATGGTTTTCGAACGGCATCTATAATTATAACGTCAGTCGAATGATTTCGGATCTGGCGGAATATGAACTTGACCGTAATGGGGCTTACAGGATGTTCAATGAAGCACTGAAATTAGAAATACAGGTTCAGGAAGCAATTGACCGAATTGACAATCTTGGCAATTTGCAAGACGAACATGTTGAGGCGGCAGATCTTAATCGGCCCATTATTTATGCAGAAGTTGCACCGGATGCTTACAATTTGATTGACGGGCACCATCGTTTGGCAAAAGCTAAACGCACAGGCATAGAAACCTTACAGGCTTTCTTTATTCCTGCTTTTATTGCAGTGATGTTTTTGGGCAGTGAGGAAGAGTATTGTGACTACATAAAGTACTGGAATTCCAAAGTGGAGGAAAGACAGGACTCATCCTTTGTATACTGCAATGTGCCGCAAGCTGCTGCTCCTCTTCTTGAAAGAAACTTGGATCCAGATCATGTCTGGAATCGAATGGCAATGACCTTAAATGCATGTCGACGCGTTGAATTATATCATTGCAATGGAGAATGGTTTACCTTGTTTCGGTTAAATGGAAAGCTGTTCTGTGGTGAAGCTGAGGCGCATACTTCAGTGAAATGCAATACACCGTTTTCTATTACAAAGGATTCGCTCATGGAAGCAATACGCTATTAAATCTGCCTGATGATTATTCCACTGGATACATTTCTGTATTCAGATTTCACTTAACTCATGATATTATAGCTTTTCAATAAAATAACGCAAACCCTTGACATGAGTGCTATGCTTATATTAAGAGGTGAGTATTATGTTACACAATGAAACCAGAAAACTCTTAATTGAAGCTCTTAATAAAACACATAACGCAAAGGAAGTT
>JAXDZY010000075.1:0-39165 GCA_034086685.1 Lachnospiraceae bacterium | reverse complement strand
AAACATCTTATTTACTGAGGAATCAGGAAACAGGGTTTGTTTGCTGTACAATTTTAAACAGACTATATACACAAATCCATAAAAAATCCGGCAGATGCACAAAGGGATAGTTTAAAGCAAAAAACGTGCGTCTGCCGTGACATATATCTGCAGAGGCTTGACAATCAGTATGGTAATAAAGAAGAAGACTGCTATATTCATGGCAAAAAGGATACTGATATAGATTCTCTGCTGGATAATCGTTGATTCCAGCATTTTGGAATTTTCCTTCTGGGTCTTCTGCATTTTGTCAAGAATTGCATCCAGGCTGTAGCTTACCTGATTCTGGATCAGTGCCTTGGCATCTCTGTATCCGTTGTCAAAAACCAGTTCCTGTGCTTTTTTCATCTTTTCGTCAGCACTTAATTTCCCGTCCTCTTCCGTAAGCTTTTCATTCCTGATTTCTTCCGGAAAATCATCCTGAGAATATCCCTGTGCCACTGTAACCAGCTTCATGGCATAAATTTCCCGCTGCATCAGCTTATTGGAATAATCAAGTGCATCGTTCAGATAGGTACGGACGGAATCCTCCGAATCAAATTCGTTCAGGGCTTCCAGTGCACGATCCCGTCTCCTGTCAACATTGGCTTCTGTAAAATATGCTTCTGCATAATCCGGATCTGCAGTTACCACATACAGCCGCACACTGTTTGTAAGAATATCCGATCCTTCATTCAGCATGGACGCTGCTTCCTCCGTACTGATATAATTCTCCGTGGATGACAGAAGATTCCTGTACCTGACGGAAATCTGAATTGTTTCATACAGAATGAACGCATACAGTACACATGCCGCAGCAATCATTATATAGTTAAATGTCCTGATCCTTATGCCCTTTAAATTGCCGGATTTGTTTTTCTGTTTTTTCATTTTCTCCCTGTTCCTTTCATGTCTGCCCCTCACGTCATGCATGATCCCGGCCGCTATTTCATTATTTCTGCTTTAAAACCTCCATCAGCACATCATAAGCCTCTGAAACCTCTTCAAAATGCTTTTTTGCTGCTTCAAGATCGCCGTTTCTCAGATCTTCTACCACAGGAATCAGTGCATTGTAAAGCCGCACAAGGCTTAAATTACCCGTGGCACCCTTCATGGCATGGGCATGCTGAAAGGCCTGCTGCACATCTCCCTGATCCAATGCATTTTTCAGCTGTCCGTAATGAGTGTCATTACAGAATTTTCCAAGAAGCTGTTCATAAAACTCGCTGTTATTATTCAGGCGTTTCAATCCCTGATTCACATCAACCCCGGCTCTGGATAATTTATACCTGTTCATAATTTTTAAAAACCTCCTGAAGTGTTTCATACAAAATATCAATTTCAATCGGCTTGGCAATATGACCGTTCATACCGGCGTCCATGGCGGCTTTTATATCCTCTGTAAACGCGTTTGCTGTCATGGCAAAAACCGGGATCACAGAAGCATCCCTTTTTCCTGTTTTCCGAATGGCCTGTGCTGCCTCATAGCCATCCATCTCCGGCATATTAACATCCAGGAGAATACAGTCAAAGAATCCATCCGGTGCTTTCTGATAAAGTTCAAGTGCTTCTCTGCCGTTTTCAGCGCAGCTGACCTGGATTCCCACCATTTCAAGCAGCCGGACCGCAACCTCCATGTTCAGATCCAGATCCTCCGCGATCAGCACATGACGACCTGAAAAATCATATTTTTTCGTAATTTCCTCATGTTCCCCTTCTGTACCGCTTCCAGCCATCCATGTGAGAACATTAAACAGACTCGACTTGAATACCGGTTTTGCCACAAAATAATTTACTCCTGCTTCTCTTCCTTCGTTCTCAATTTCACGCAGGTCGTAGGCAGAAGCCATGATCACCACAAATTCTTCTCCGAAGATGGAGCGGATCTGCTTTACAACCTCTATTCCATCCATGGAAACCATCTGCCAGTCCACAATGCAGAGTTTATAGGGATCGCCTTTTTCTTCCGCCTCCCCCAGCATTTCCAGGGCAGCTTCTCCTTCGGTTACATAATCATAGCGCACTCCCAGACTGTCCAGCAGAGTCCCGCAGTACTGACAGGCATCTTCATCATCATCGATTACCAGTGCACGGATATCCTTAAAAACAGTTACCGGACGGAATTTCTGTTCACAGGACGTGAAAGGAATATCCACCACAAATGTACTTCCTTCATTCAGGGTACTTTCCGCACGGATGGTTCCTCCCATCATTTTCACCAGATTTCCGGTGATGGAAAGTCCCAGGCCGCTTCCTCCGTGTCTGCGCGCTGTGGATGCATCCTGCTGCTCAAAGGGCTTGAACAGACGTTCCATCATATCGCTGCTCATACCGCACCCGGTATCGCTGACAAGAAAACGCATATATACCTTTCCCTGTGAACGGCTGGTCTGAGTCACTGTGAAATCGATCCTGCCGCCGGGAGGTGTAAACTTCACGGCATTGGACAGCAGATTGATCATAATCTGGCTGACCCTCAGCCCGTCTCCGATGAAATACTCCTCTATAACTCCATTCATATGAAGGGCAAAATTAATTTTCTTCTGCCTTGCCTGCTGGTAAAACATGGCGACCACATCAGAAAGCTGTTTTTTGAAATCAAAGGGAGCCTGTTCCAGCTTCATCTTTCCGCGCTCAATGGCTGACATATCAAGAATATCATTGATGATTCCCAGAAGCAGACGGGAGCTGGCATCGATTTTTTTCAGATATTCCTTCATTTTTTCAGGATGTTCCGTCTCATTCTGAGCAATGGCCGTCAATCCGATGACAGCATTCATGGGAGTACGTATTTCATGGCTCATCTGAGCCAGAAACTGAGATTTTGCACCATTGGCTTGCTGAAGTGCAGTCACCGCATCCGCCAGCTGCCTGTTTTTCTCTTCCAGCTTTGTTTTCTGACGAAGTTCATATGTTATCCGCATACAGAGTATGATAATTCCCGCTATAACTGCGGCAACACACAGTGTACCGAAAATCACCTGACCGTATTTTCTCCAGAAACTCTGTTTCTGATTCACGATCACAGCTCCCTCAGGAATCAGTTTTTCCGGTATTGAAAACTGCTCTATCACATTCTGATCCAGATAAAAGCCGTTGGGACTGCTGGCGCGCATGTCAATTGATGCCGGATCTGTTCCATTCAGTATTTTCATGACCATATCACCTGCAATGGCACCGGATTTTTCATGAAAAACGATATTTCCGCCCAGTACTCCTTCTCCGATGCCCGCCTGTACAAAACGGAATACCGGAACATGAGCATACTGCCGGATCATGCTGCAGACCTGACTGTTGGTATAAACGTTCCCGTCTGCATCCTCGGAAAGAATCAGATACACCAGAATCGTATCATTTCCAACTTCTGAAATGGCTTTGATCAGCTCTTCCTCCGTCAGCAGGGAACTGTTTATAACATCAAAGGAATACTGGGGATATTCATCCTTCTGGGCATAAAACTGCTGCTGTTCTCCGATTCCTGTCACTGTATTGTCCACAATTGCCAGGATCTTATCAGCCTCCGGCTGGATCTCATGGGCAAAATCCAGATTTTCCTTATAGGAAAATGATTCTATCACACCTGTCACCAGTGGATCACGGCTGACTTCCTGTGCATACTCCAGATTATTGATGCCTTCAAACACCAGCGGAATACCGTCAAATAATTCTGTCCGGTATTCCATGGCAAATAAAAGAGCTGCGTCATCTCCCACAATAACCGCATCATAAAGCCCCACCTGTTCTTCTTTAAAACGGATTCTCTCCAGAAGCTGCTGCTGTGCCATGTCTTCTGACAGCATTTTCGTATCCATAAATTCCACATCCAGTGTTACGTCATCACTCAGAGATGACTGGATTCCCTTCAGCTGCAGCAAAACTGTGGGCCATGTCCATGAATAGGAGCTGATAAACAGCACCCGGTCATTCCGTTTCTGATACCCTTCGTCTTTCTCTTCGCCGCTCCCCTGCGCCAGAACCTGACCGGCAGTGCAGCACATCAGTGCCAGGATAACAATCAGCATTCTCCCCGCATATCTGAAATATTTCCACATATACATCTTCCCTTCATATCTTCTGTTCCGCAATGCAGTAGCAGCCTTTTGCGGAAGTTTTCACTTTATAAAGTGCCTGATCAGCTGCTGCATACAAATCATCAAAGCTGCTTCCGTGATCCGGCACCAGTGCCGCCCCGATGGAAACGCCGATTGTTACACGGATTCCATCCTTCTCGTAGGTTTTACTAAATGCCTCCTGAAGCTTCTTCAGCTTTTTCTCTACCGCACTCCTGTCCATTTTATTGAGAAAAATAACAAATTCATCGCCGCCCAGCCGGCAAATGATATCGTCACGGCGGCAGTTTTTTTCAGCTGCTGCAACAAAATCTGCAAGTGCCCGGTCTCCGCTCATATGCCCCAGTGTGTCATTCAACTGTTTAAAATTATCCATATCCAGGATCATGAATACATGACAGCAGCCACCGGGAAGCGGTTTCTGTATGATCTGATTGATCCGTTCACAGGCCGGCTGACGTTTGAGTGCTCCTGTCAGGGTATCCACCGTGGCTTCCTTTTCCAGTTTCATCTGCTCCAGCTTCCTTTCATCAATATTCCTGAATATCAGATATACTATCAGATCATCATGTTTTTTTGACTGTCTGGTCCGTATCTCACAGGCAGTCCAGTGCCGTTTGCCGTCACCTTCGATGGTCTGGTATTCCAGCACCGTATCAAAAATACCATTTTGAAAATTATTTATAATTTCCTGCCGTGATATTTTCTTTTTCACAACAGCATGGTATTCAGGAGCAACCATTTTTTTAATGTAAAAGTCCATCAGGCAGGTAAAAGATCCCCGGACGTTTTCTGCAATATCCGGATCATACGAATTCTCCACCACCATATCATTGTCAATATTGACCTCCAGATATCCCAGACAGTCTGACAGCAGTGATTTGCGAAATTCCTGCTCTCTTTTCATCACCATAAGATTTGTTTTCTGTTCGGTAATATCCTCAATTATTCCGATAGAACGGGAAACCCGTCCATTTTCATCTGACAGATTCACAAGCCATACCCTCAGAAAACAGCTTTTCCCGTCCACTTTCAGAAACAGCTCTCTTTCGATCTCCGGTATATGTTCAAACACCGAAGATGCAATCCTGGATATCCGGGCACATGCCATCATATTATCCTTTTTCAGCTTTTCAAGCAGCCGGGATAATTCCACACACTGCTTCCGGATTCCGAACTTCTTATAGTTATCATTTACAAAATAAATCTTCTCCTCTATGGCATCATAAGTAAAAATACACTGATTGCTGTGTTCCACAGTGACCCGGTAAGCTTCTTCATTCAGACACAGATCCGTATAAAGTTTCTTTATCTTTTTTCTCTCTCCCACCGCATACCAGACATAGCTCGCACCCAGAACCAGGAACAGAACCAGCACCTTAACAGTCAGATATATCATATGTTTCTGATAATAATTTATCTCCTTCGTGATCGCCTGCCAGCCTGTTACTTCAAAGACATACCAGTCGCTGTCGGCAACCGGAATAATGACGCCAACCTCTTTTTCACCCGGAAAATCCATGACATACAGTATATTTTCATCATTGTCCATATATTCCCTGATCTGCTCCACGCTTGTAATGCCATAATCCGTCTTCTCAAATCTGCCGTCCAGCATCTGAAACAGATTTTTCTGCCAGCCTCCTGAAGAAGTTCCCAGTATATGATTCCCGTTTCCATCAATAAGATACAGGCATTTGAACTCGTCCTCTTCCATATACTGCTCAAACAGCCCCATATTTTCCAGCTTCAGTTCTCCAAAAAGGACACCGGTAATATTTTTGCTGCTGCCGTAAATGGGTACCGCAGCAACAGCAGAAGCATCCCCCTTCTCTCTCTCAGTAATATAATTATTTCCGGACACAGCTTCTTTAAAAAATGATTTTTCATTTACCTGTTTTTCCTCACCTGTAGACATTACAGCCCTGCCGGTTACATCCGCAATCCCCATACAGGTAAAATCCATTCCGCAAAGACCTTTCAGCTGCTCTGAAAGCAGGGGTTTTTCCATGGTTGATACAGGCTGATCCTCCAGCAAAGCCGCGTTAGTCTCCAGAACTGCAAAATATCTGCCGATATGATTCTGAACAATTAACACATTCTGCTTCATGAACCGATCCAGTTCTCTGTATCTTCTCTCTTTTTCGTTATTTTCCAGAACCTTGCTGAAATCAAACAGGAAAAACAGTAAAAACAGTACTACTATGACAAAGATTATAATATCGGCATATCTGTTGTTTTTTTCAATCCATCTTTTCATCATACCCCACTTCTTTCAGTGATTTTTCCAGTCCCACCGTTCAATGGCATTTCTGATGGAAAGCAGCAGAAACTCTCTTCGATACGGCTTTCCTACAAAACATTCAGCCCCAAGCCGCAATGCCATCAGATCACTGTCCTCCTCAGATTCTGACATGATAATAACCGGAATACCGGTAAGCTCCTTTTCCTGATTTCTTTTCTTCATAAACTGAAATCCATCCATTACCGGCATCATCATGTCCAGAAGGATACATGAGATCTCTCCTGTATGCGCCATCAGATAATCGTACGCTTCCTTTCCATTTCTGGTTTCCACCACATGGTAGTACGGGCTAAGCATAAATTTCAGAATCTCTCTGTTCATTTCATTATCTTCCACAACCAGAAGACTGTTTTTCTCTCTGCCATCATCCATATCTTCCGGTAAATCCGCAGAAGGATTTTCCTTTTTGGGATGCCGTTCCCGTTTCATATTCTCTTCCAGATAATGTTCAAAATCCTCCCGGGGCATGGGTTTTGCATAATAATAGCCCTGTATATAATCACAGCCAAGGCTTTTCAGTTTCTCCACCTGTTCCCCGGTCTCCACTCCCTCTGCTATGGTGACCAGATTCATCCACTTGGCCAGACTGATGATAAAATTCAGAATACTTCTGTGGCTGCCTGAATTTTTCTGGATAAATTTCATATCCAGCTTCAGAGCATCAATGGGCAGTTCACTCAGCATATTCAGGGAGGAATAACCGGATCCAAAATCATCGATCTCAATTTTGAATCCATTTTCACGAAGTACATTTACCGTCTGAATAATATAATCCGACTCACCCGTATATACAGATTCTGTAATCTCCAGATGCAGGCGTTCTCTGTCGATTCCGTAGCTGTCAGCCAGAAAGATAATCCTGTCAGCCAGATCTGATACAGAAAAATCGATCCTTGAAATGTTTATCGATACGGATATGGGCTGACGTCCTTCGTCATCCCATTCACGCAGGCACCTGCAGGCCTCTTCCCATATGTAAAAGTCCAGTTTTGTAATAAATCCGTTTTTCTCAAACAGGGGGATAAATTCTCCGGGCGACATGAAACCGAATTCCGGATGAATCCAGCGGACCAGTGCTTCCGCACCCGATATATGATCATTGTTAATATCATACTGCGGCTGATAGTATACCTGAAATTGATGTTCTTCCAGAGCCTGCTCCATTGTGTCCAGAATCTGCTGCTCTCTGAGAAGATCCGCCCGAAAAGAATCATCATAGATGGCAACATACCTGCCATACAGATTCCTGATCCGGTTCAATGCCATAATTGCCCGGTCACACATTTCAAAGGGACGTATCTTTCTGTCCACATTTTCGTAAACGCCATATTTTATCACCAGATTATGCGTGGGCATTTTACCTGTTTTTTCATCCCACTGCCACAGAAGCTGTTCTTTCCAGCTGCTGTCTCCGTGTTCCACCAGCATGGCAAACATATCATCGTGCAGTCTGGTGCATATACCATTATCCCCCAGAAGTTTCCTGTATCGATCAGCCATATAGCAAAGCATCTCATCTTTGATTTCTTCACCCAGCAGCTCGTTGATCACAATAAAATTGTCCACATCAGCAACCACCATATCGTACTGCAGATCAGGAAGATTCTCCAGAATCCTTTCTGTCTCCAGATAAAAGTATTCCTTACTGTACAGCCCGGTCAGCTGATCGTACTGGACCATTCTCAAAACTGCGGATGTCTCCTGCAGATGTATGATCCTTTCCACTCTCTTTTTCACAATTTCAGGGTGGTATGGTTTGGATATAAAATCTGCCGCACCGCTCTCAAAGCATCTGATCTCATCTTCCTCACAATTTCCGGATGTTACCACGATTACGGGAATTGAAGAAAACTGGGGATCTTTCATTATTGTATTAAGAAATTCATATCCGTCCATGACAGGCATCATCAGATCCAGAAGAATGGCGGAAATGCCCCTGCACTGTTTCTTCATGATATCCAGTGCTCTCTCTCCGTTATCTGCCACCAGTGTGTCACAGCTGTCTCCCAATATATGACAAAGTATGGCACAGCTGATATCATCGTCATCAACGATCAGTATTTTTCTCCGCCGGTACCCGCATTCCGTACCATACTTTTTTAATACACCGCTTTCATTATCAACATACCTTTCATCCTGCATTTCTTAATCTCCGTTTTTTCTGTAAAATCATTCTCTGTATGATATACTGCTATTCAAGGATTTCCTCCAGTGCCTCCGTCAGTTTCGAAATCTCAACAGGCTTGGCAATATGTCTGTTCATACCGGCCTCCAGCGCATTCCTTCTATCCTCTTCAAACGCATTTGCAGTCATGGCGATAATCGGTGTTTTTGCAAGTATACGATTATCCAGACTGCGTATTGCCCTGGTCGCCTCATATCCGTTCATATACGGCATCTGCACATCCATCAGAATCAGGTCATAGATATCTTCCTCAGATGCTTTTACTTTTTCTACAGCCTGTACTCCATTCTCCGCAATATCCACCCGGAATTCCATCTCCTGAAGAATATACAGAGCAATCTCCCGGTTCATCTCATTATCTTCAACAAGCAGAACATGTCTGCCTGCAAAATCACGTACATTTGTTTTTTCTTCAACGGATATCTCCTGTCCGGAAGAATTCTGCTGTTTGTCTTTTTCAAATCTGAATGTAAGTGTATATGCAGTTCCTTTACCTTTCTCGCTGACACATGTAATCCCGGCGCCAAGCATATCGGCAAGTCTTTTTACAATGGGAAGACCAAGACCGGTGCCTTCGGTTTTTGACATTCCGTTAATCTCTTCACGTTCAAATAATTCAAACTGAATTTTCTGAAATTCCCTGCTCATACCGATTCCGGTATCTTCCACAAGTATTTCATATATGGAAAAGTTTTCCCCGTCAGCTTCCTTCTGCCTGACTGCAAAGGTTACTTTTCCCCCTTCAGGAGTGAATTTCTGTGCATTGGACAGGAGATTCACACAGATTTCCCTGATATGCTGCATATCACAAATCACATGCGATTCCCGGATGTCCGTCTCGATTTCAAAATGAACACCTTTTGCAGCCATGGACTGCTCAAAAAGCAGCTCCATGGTTTTGCCGAGGTCATATAAATCTGCGCTTTCCATCACCGGCTTCATGGCACCGCTCTCTATTTTTGATATGTTCAGTATCTCATTAATAAGATCCAGAAGCTCTCTTCCTGCAATTTTTACCTTTCCGAGACTGTCCAGAACTTTTTCCTGATCTGAAATATTTTTCTCAGCAATATCGGTAAAACCAAGGATAGCATTCATGGGAGTGCGGATATCATGGCTCATATTAAACAGAAAACGGGTCTTTGCTTCATTGGCGGATTTTGCCTCATCTGCCGCTTTTTCCAGTTCCGCTTTATATATTCTCTCCTGATATCTCCTGACAGCATACTGCCAGTATCCAAAAGACAACAGCAGGGATACCACATTGATGAACAGAATATTCAGTATTTTCTGCCTCGAAGTAATCCAGCCTGATTCGGATATGATTTCGAAATACCAGGTATCATTGGGCACTTCACATACAACCTGAAGAGCCTGATTCATAGCCGGATCTTTACACTGGGCTATGATAACTTTTTCTCCCGTAGAAGGGCTGATATGCCAGATTTCATAGCGATAGCCGGAATTTTCCATATTTTCCAGCTGAACTTCTCTGAGAAAAGCATCCCAGTTTAAAACCAGAACCGAAAAACCCCAGAATCTCTCTGTTGTACTTTCATCCGCAACATAGATAGGATCCAGCAGAAGTGCACCCATCCCCCCCTGCGCAAGCTCAAAAGGTCCCGCAATGGTATACTGCCTGCCTGTTGCAGCAAGCCTGGCTTCCTGTTTTCTTTCCGGGTTCTCCAGAAGATTCAGACCGATGGCATCCTCATTACCTTCCAGCGGATACACATTGGATACGATCCCATCCCGGGCATACTCAATCGCTTCTATTACACCACCATCATCCATCATAAGCTTCGACATGATTTCAAAATCCTCACGATCCGGCTCATATCCATTTTCAATCAGTTTTTTCATTATTTCAGACACCACAAGATATTTATTGATCTGTGCTTCAACTCTCCTTATGGCAGCCTCTGCCGTATACTGAGCCTGAGCCTTTTCCCTCTGCTCACCAAATCGCGAAATATAATAAGCAGCTCCTGAAGCAATCAGCAAACAAACAACAAACACAGCCATGGTTCTGATAAGAATTTCTCGATTCATTCTTTGTTTTTTCACCCCGGACGGCCTCCTTTACGGGTAATCCCTGAATTGCATATTCTGCACTATTTCTCTGCCTTGCTGTAGTTTTTTTCAAACACCCAGATTGTATGGCAATGATCGGAACCATACGCTTTATTTTTTACAGGATAAATGCTGAGAGTCAGTTTTGTTCCATCCGTTTTCTGATAAAAATGCTGTATCATCGGTACCGGCTGTTGAGCTGAAAATATCTGCTGTATACTGTCATAATCCAGGAACTCCAGGAACTCCTTCTGACAATCAGCGTCCACATAAGCTTTGACATATGACTTCATGGAAGGAATAAAATGATACTGATTTTCTTCCAGAATATTTGAAAAATAAGAGGGCTTGAAAATAGTTCTGGCAATGTCTTCTTTCATATCAACCACATAAACACCCATAAACCGGACAGACATGATATCCAGAAAAACATCCGCATCTTTTTTCTCCAGCAGTATCTGTTCCAGTTTGCGGTTCATGACACGTGCTTTGGAAATATTTCCGGCCTTCCGGTAATACATCTGCTTGGCCTCATACATATTATTCTCTGCAGCTGATATCATTGTTTTCACATCCCCGCAATTTTTTAACCATGCTTTTCCGATGGATATGTGATATCCCTGCGAGTTTACACGCTCATTTAATGCAGCAATCCTTTTTTCCACCTCATTTTCCGAACAATTGGTACAGAATACAGCAAATTCATCGCCTCCAATCCGATAGGAATCTTCCGGTCCGAAAAATGCTGTCAGAGAAGTTCCGATACACATCAGCATTTCATCACCTGCTGCATGACCCAGTGTATTATTTAACTCATGAAGTCCATTGGCATCTATGTACAGACAGCAAATGGATTCATCTTCTTTTCCCGTGTATTTTCCCAGTGAATGCTCATAACAGTTTCGGTTCCTGAGACCGGTAAGCAGATCAATAATTCCCATCTGCTCGATCCTGCGGTAGGACTTATTATTATTCAACGCCATCATAAAGCTTCTGGCAACACAGTCCAGCAATGAACAGTCTGACCAGCGTTTTTTCATATTGATCCCACCGAGTATTCCCACCAGTTCATTGGAAGAATTCAATACCGACACTAACATCAGATTTGAAATCCTGTACCTGGCCAGCGTTGCCCGATCCTGTTGGTTTTGAATTTCTTTTATCTCTTTAGAATATAAAAGTATATTCCGACCGGAAGATATGTTTTTAAACAGCTGTGGAAGCAGCTGCTCCATTCCACGTTCCCCTGAAAAATTGTTCCATTCCTGATTCAAAGAAGATGATAAAAACATCTCTTCTGTTTCAGAGCCCTTCATGGTCATAAGAAATGCAGCTTCTGCCGTCAGCATCTGTGAAACTTTCTGAAGTGCAGAATTGATCAGTGACAGATCCTGATGCGCATCAAACAGTATTTTCTGAACATCATACATATATTGCGATTGTGCCAGCTGCCTTTCTTTCTGTTTCGTATCTCTGCGCACTTTGGAAAGCACCCACAGGAAAAACACGAAAAAACAGAGAATCTCAGCCAATGCAAAGAAGAATATTACTTTTCTGATCTGAAAAGCATTTTCAAAAACAATGCTTTCCGGTACAGTTAACTGAACCATCCATTTTTCCACACCGACAGGTTTATAATATGAATAAAAATATTCTTCCGCCGTATTGGACCAGAAAGCTATACAGCCTGTCCTGCCTTTTGCAAAGTCCTCCTTCATTTCCTGATAATCATAGCCGTGCTTTACTTTTCGATCTGCAATCTTTTCATCAAACACATTCCCCAGGGTATCATGCCAGGTATCTACCAGAAAGTCTCCGTTTTCTCCATCTGCCACAAAAAGCTGGGCATTTCCGTCAAACGCAGCAACATGGATACTGTCAGCAAAATCAGCCAGATTGACAAATCCATACAGTATTCCCACAGTCAATCCATCTTTTTCAACAGGAACTGCCTGATAAAAATATTTATCTTCACGATTATCCGATGTGCCTGCAACTTCTGAAATACAGGGCAGCTCTGAAAGATCTCCTTCATAATCAACAATATTTTCAAATTCATTTTCCTCTTCTGTTTCCAGAATCAGATTGCCGTCCGGAAGCAGCAGCCCCACAGCCGAAAAAATTCCCTGTCGGCGAAAAGATGAAAAATAATGTTTTACCGTCTCCGCATCCGGATTTTCGCATTGCTCCAGAAGATCTGCAATAACCTCCAGCTGCTCCCTGTCCTTCTTCACATACGTGCGAATATCATCTGCCACCTGAGCAACAGCATCATCCAGTGTATCAAAACATGCATTTTTCGCCAGTCTGTTAACCCGAACGGATGCAATCACAAAACAACAGCTCACGAAAATAATCAGGATCAACGTCGAAATAATACTTTTATCTGATACTTTTTTTGCATTCATAATACAATCCCCTGAATAAACCTTATCTTTTACTTTATAAATAAAATCAGTGAGTAAATAAAGCTCCGACATTTTAAATCAAAAAAATCCGAAACCAGGCACTCATGTTTTCTGCATGATTTCGGACTACATTAATTAAATTATATCTGATTGAAGAACAGGTTTTAATAGAAAATCTTTAAATTTTTCCGCACTATATTGTCTTTTTGGTGCCAGACCCCATTAATTTTCTATAAATTTTATTAAATATTCCATTGCGTATTCTTTCGGCAGCACGCGGGAATAATAATACCCCTGCATGTATTCGCAGGGAATCTCCTCCAGCTGTCTGCTCTCTTCTTCTGTTTCCACTCCTTCATATAAAACCTTCATATTCATCTCATGTACAAGTCCGGAAATAGCTTTGAGCAGTTTCATGTCTTCTGACCTGACCGATTTTTTTATAATCTCTTTGTCAACCTTTATACAGTCCAGCGGATATTCAAACAAATCTTTTAATGAAGAATAACCGCTTCCGAAGTCATCCAGCACAATGACAAAACCCATATTTTTACATGCAGTAATATTCTTAAGCATCATCTCATCTTTTTCAGAGATGGAATCTTCTGTAATTTCCACCCACAGCTTTTCATGACAAAACTCATACTGCTCTGTGATTTTTTTGAAACGTTCCATAAAGTCATTTTCTGAAATGGAGGTTCTGGTAAAATTGCAGGATAGCCACAGATCCCCGTATCCCTGTCTTTTCCATTCCTCCAGCTGTTTACAGGATTCTTCCAGCATATAGAAATCCAGCTGTTCAATAATTCCGGCTTCGTGTATAAGTTCCATATATACTGTCGGACTTAAAGTCCCTTCTCTTGGATTCTGCCAACGTGAAAGTGCCTCTGCACCACAGATTTTCTTCGTATTTTTATCAACGACAAATTGCAGATACAGCTGAAATTCACGATTTTTAATTGCATCCTGAAGATCCAGCTGCAAAAGCGAAGTTTCATTTGCATAATCCAACAGCTTTTGATCCGCAAATGCAAAGGGACGATGGTTCTTTAGCGCATAGATATACCCCTGCTTTGCACTTAATACTGCCATTTCACATTCAATTGCATCCTGTTTCAGATGATAAATCCCAACATGAATGTCCGGTTGATATTCTTTACTGAATTTCTCCGAATATGTATTCAGCAGCGACAGGTACTCTTTAACCCGATTTTCGGCATCTGCATCATTAATGCTCTGAAATAATATTACAAATACTCCGTCATCCAGACGCACTGCCAGATCTCCGTCATAAACATGCTGTGACAACACTGCCGCCGTATACCGCTGAAGCTCAACAGCTTCCGCTTCTCCCTGATACTTTTGGATATGTCCCGTATTCATACCGATATAGGCAAGATAATAGAGGCAGGCAGTCTGTGGGAAAATATAATTTTTGTAACAATAGATCAGATAATCCGCATTTCCAATTCCCGTCACGGGATCATTCATTTCATCTTTCTTCTGCTGTATCCGCTTTCTTCGCTGGCAGAAAATACAGATGCCGAGACCCATACATAACAGAACAGACAATGAAAGAAAAATAAGAGCAGGTACCGTCCAGAATGCTGTCTTCGGATGTTCCATCACATAGGAAACGGCGATTCCCGCCATTTCCTCTTTGCTGATCTTCTCCAGTTCACCAGCAATCTGCCCGATGAGTTCCTGTGAAGCAATCTCAGTAAATGCAATGCATATTTCTTTTTTCTGTCCTTTCGTTTCCATATTCAGAAGAACTACGGTCTCTCTGCTCTGGAATTGTTCTTCCTCTTTCACATGAGCAGAGACCAGCTCAACCTGGCAGTTTTTTGCAAGAATATTCTGATAATTCTGCTTTCCACCATTAACATACACAAAATCTCTTCCGATTTTCTTCGAGATTTTCTCCAGTATTTCCGGTAATATGCCCTCATAACAGCCGTTTTTTTCATTATAATATTCAATTGGATACATGTCCGGATTTCCTGCCACATAAATACTGTCTGCAGGTCCGACAGCCTCTTTTGCTGTCATCACCTGTGCTTTTACATTTATGTTACAAAGTATAAATAAAAGCAATGCCATATCCACAACCAGATCCATCCGCATCCTGTTTTCCATCTCTTTTCTCAAGATTCTTCCAATCCCCCATTTATTTTAAATCTATTTTCTTTCTTTCAATCTGACCCCACTGAAGTTTCTTCTTCCTGTAACCGATAAATGCTGCAGCTCTGACAAATGTCATGATAAAACGCAGACAGGTGATCTCAAAAAAACAGAGAAAAACTGCTTTAATAACATCTTTAAAGGATATTTTCAAATCAATAGTATGTATCCTTGCAAAAAAAGCAGTCAGTGACAGAACTGAACCAAACACCGCATAGATCGTAAAAAACAGGATCATAAACGGCACATTGATCAGATCCAGCCAGAAAGCCAGAATCATTGTCAGAACACCAAATAATTCGATAAACGGTGACAACAGCTCGTACAGCAGAAAATACAGATAGGAAATCAGGCTGACTGCACCAAATCTCGGATTTGCAAACATTACTCTATGGCGCCACATACTCTGAAACAGTCCCAGATGCCAGCGCTTCCTCTGCCTGCATAAATCCCGGAGTCTTTCAGGCGCCTGCGTCCAGCAGACCGCATCCGCAGCATAGCGAATCACATACGGAATCTCATTCATTACACAATATTCATGAAGCTTGACCACCAGCTCCATATCCTCTCCCATTGTCGTATGATCATAACCGCCCGCCTCTATGACCAGATCCTTCTTAAACAATCCAAAAGCTCCGGAAATAATAAGAGATCCATTAAATTTATCAAACAGAATTCTGGATGCCAGAAATGAACGATCGTATTCCAGAACCTGCATACAGGCAAGAATATTTCCGGGAAGCTGATATTTTTTCACTCTGCCGTTTTCCATCTCCACATTATTGGAAGGCCGGATTGTTCCGCCCACGGCTGCCACATCACCCTGTTCCAATACCGGCTGAACGATTTTACTAAGAGAATCATACTGCAGTACTGAATCTGCATCCATACAGATAAAATATGGATAATTAGAAGCATTGATTCCCATGTTCAGCGCATCAGCCTTACCTCCGTTCCTTTTGCGGATCAGTGTAAGAGGCACCTTCTGCGCTGTGGTTTCATATATGAATACCGCCGGCTGACACTGGATCTGATAACGCACCGGGCGGCGAACAGGTTTCATATCAAACGCCTCAATCAGAACCCTGGAAGTATCATCCTTCGATCCATCATCCACCACAATTATTTCATACAGCTTGTAATCCAGAGACAGCAGGGACCTTACTGTATCTACCACTGTAACTTCCTCATTGTAGGCAGGCACTACAATCGTAACCGGTACATAATAATTCTGCATCAGTATATTTTTCAGACGTACCTGCTTTTTTTTATAGTACAGTGATGAAGATCCTACCACAACTGACAGAAACAGAAAAGTAGAATACCCTATCAGATACAGAATAAAAAATACACCTACACCATCCAGAAATACTTTTATGCCATCTATCATGCTTCAGAATCCTCCTTTTCCATTACCTGACGCCTGTCCAGCTGATAACGGAGAATTTCCCCGGCATACCGGTCATCCCCTTCAAAAATATCAATTAAATCCAGATAATTCAGACCCAGCATTTCCAGACTCCTGGAAGCGTTCATGCGCACATACCAGTTGGAGCTGTGAAGTCTCCGTTTCAAAGCCTCCTCCGTTTCCCTGCCGGGATAGGATGCCAGTGCCAGTGCAGCAATCGCCGCATACTGCCACGGACGTTCCTGTTCTCTCTCCACATAATCAAGCAGCAAAGGATACGCCTCTCTGAAAGGATATTTCCCCAAATATCGTATGCAGACAAAATGTACCTCCTGATCCTGTGTTGTATCCTGAAGAAGCATCAGTATATGCCGGCAATGTTTTCCCGATTGAAAACGTATATAATTCAGCAGTGATATCTTCATATCCACAGAATAATCTGCAAAACTTTCCCATATGCATTTAATCAGTTCCTCATGATTTCCTGCAAAAGACAACAGCCCATCTGTCAGAAGCTTTGGACTGTGATAAACAGTACTTTCATCCAGAATTTTCAGAGCCTGCATAACACAGAATACATCCCCCGTTGTATAAAGTGCCTTCAGAGCATTTTCACGACAGTAAAGATTCGGTTTTTTCACATAATACAACAGATGATCGTTGATCATTTGATTTCTTTTATTCCCCACTATATTGTATTTCTGAATTATATAAAGAAGATACGCCGCTTTCAGTTCATTTTTTTTTCGATACACCACAGTCAGATCAATGAACACCGGTAAAATTTCTGAAAGATATTTTGACATATCTTCCGGATTTTCCCTGCTCAGACGTTCCAGAGTTTCATCAAAGGCCATCAGATTGGACAGGTTCTTCAACTTTTTGGCAAGATACTTCCCATGACCCTCATCTGCATGTTTTCCTGCTGCAGTCCGGGCAAACTGTTCTTTTACTCTTTCTTCAAAACCATAGCTTTTTCTCTCCAGCTTCCTGTCATTTCGTTCCAAAGTAAAGATACAGACTATATTAAACAAAATCATGCTGACGCATATTGCAAGATATGCAAATATCATTGTTTCTATATTCATCTGTTCCTCATGCCTTTCTCTTTTATTCACCGACCTGCTCCGGATTTTTCCGCCCAAAGCTCCTGCATGATATAATAAGAGCTTTTCAGGCGTTCATGATAAGTCACTTTGTTGCCCCAGCCTTCCAGTTCAAACGCACTCAGCGAAATTCTTCCTTTTTGAGAAACATCCGCCACGCCTGCATACAGCTCTTCTATGTTAATATAATCGACACCATAATTACCGTCATAGTAATCGTCATGAATCTCCATTCTGGAAGGATCCGCAAAATTCAGAAGCTGCCACGGAAGTTTTATCTCTATTGCATCACCCCTGGAGATAAAATCCGCCAGGGAATCATATTCTTCAGACTCCGGATTCGCATTACCATAGGTAAGCTTTCCCGTCTCATAAGTTTCTGCCCTGGCATCAGCGTTCCCATAAATCAAAGGAGTTGCTGTCTGAAGAATCATATGAATATTCACAAATAAAGGCGAAGTTTTTTCCGGTATGTTTTCTTTTACATATGCATCATATCCATACACATTTTCCGAATAGGTGGAACGGAACGCCTCATAACGCTCCTGTACCATAAGCCTGCTGTTTTGGCTCCCGTTCAGTACAAGCAGAAAATCAACAGCCCTGTCAAACATGATATCGTAATTTCTGCAATAACTGCTTCCTGATTCAGGCGTAATATCGACAGGAATGTACAGGGTCTCCTTTTCAAAATCCAGGTCGGTTTTACGGACCAGAAAATAGAGAAATTTCTCATCATATTTCATAGATAGAGACATCTCTCCATTGACATTCACCACATCCTCCTTTGTCCACTCGGAAATATCTCCGTCCACATAGCAGACCGATTCTTTCTTTCCCGGATCAAAGGACAGAAGCCCGAAATACTGCTCATTTGTCTGATAATCCGACCAGTAGGGAGTCCGTTTCAAATCTACCGCATACATGGTATTCCATGTGCGTTTGAACCATTCGTCCTGCCAGGAAAAGATACAGCTTCCGGCGCATCCTGCAGCAATAATATCTTCATAACATTCCACCAGAGCCCGTCCCTGATCAGTTTCCGACATATTTCCCTGATTTCTTCCGGTATTCCTGTCCTGCTGTGCCATTCCCCGCCCGGTAGAAACACCAAACTCTGAAATTACCACCGGTATGGAATGATGATTCGTCAGCATGGTCAGATAAACCCTGTAGGTATTGACCGTGCCCTCCTCTGTCCTGTAGTCAGAAGACGATTGCAGACCAAACTGTGCAAAGTCATCCACATAACTCAGATAATCAGGATAATAAGGATATACATGGTAGGATGCAAATTGTCCCGCCAGAAATTCTTTCGTTGTCCTGATATGTTCCACATCCACACGGGCACACTTCATAAAGTAGCTTTCCACTTCGTCAGGATAGTGAAAAGGATCTGTTGTGGGCCAGTTAGAAAAAGCCACCAGTCTCTGCTGTTTATATCTCTCCGATTCATATTCGATCAGCTTATCTCCCACTCCGGCAAGCATGGCTTCAAAAGCAGATGCATTTTCCGTATACATATACTTTCCCTGGTATGATTCATACTCCCTCAAATTACGGTAGGTTTCATCCGTATAAACTACTGTGACATCTTCCCATTCCACACCGAGAATGTAACCGATTACCCACTTTGAAATATCATGCTTATAGGTGCCGTAACCGGCACTATCCATCTGCCCTGATGATATCTTTTTCTTTCCGTGAATTACATCCACTGTTGTTTTGCAGTCTCTGAGAAAAGTATCATAAAAATCAGGGGAATATGCATCCCTGCAGGAATTCTGCACATAATCGTTTACCCAGACACCATGTATCAGCCACAGTGGATTATCATTATTTCTGTTGTATTCATAAAAAGCATTATAAAAGGTATCCGATTGTACAGTATAGATACGGATCGTATTTGCTCCCATTTCCTGAATATAACCAAACCAGCGAAGATATGTTTCCCTGTCCACTGCAAAATCTGTCGACCACTCTCCCGGCTCACCGGATCCCATATTAACTCCCTTTATCTCAAAAGGTTCATATCCGTTATCCCCTTTTATATATATCTGTTTTTTTTCAACCTTCATAAAAGCGGTCACTTCCTGCTCCGGATGCAGATCCACATAGATTCCCAGGCGGTAATAGGCAAAATCCACTATCAGATACAAGCACACCATTAAAGAAACTGTTATAATAAATTTTTTCATAGTCCTTCCTGTTAATTTGCATTTTCGTTAAATTTCTTGATTTTTGACTCTGCAGAATACTGTCTTAAAACTTCGATATTTTCATCCAGCCATTTTATTCGTGCATGCAGAAATTCCTTCATGTCAGAGACTGCCTCTTCACAGGAGCGGGGGTTTCTGTCTGACGGCCGCAGCATATCATATTCAGGTTCAAAACTGTATCCCCATTTTTCATAATTTCTGTCAATGGCAGTTCCAAGATATTCCATAACATCATCCATATAGGAATTCAGATATTCTTCACAAAACGATGTAGTGCGAAGTTCCCTGTAGCGTCTGATGATCCTTTCCGTAAAATCCTCATCCTTGGTCAGCATAAAATACCAGAGGCAATTCTGCATCTGAAAACCATCTGTCGGCATAGTCAGCTCCTGATAACCATCACAGGCAGAATTGAAATCCCAGATACACATCCGGTATTTTCCGTCTGTTCCTTTGTAAATATAAGTTGACAGCCACCCTGCATCGTAATTGCATGTCAGTTCATTGAGCAGAAAATAATCCACAAAAGAATCCACATCGATTCTCTGTTTATAACCAAGCCTGCTGTCGTCATAATCATAAGAATACAGAGCTTTCTCAAACTCTGAAAAATCCTGTCTGATTTCATCTGCCAACTCCGGTGTCAGATTTGTGCTGCCCGGATATACAATATTGATTTTCATTTTGCTTCTCATGGAATAACCGGTAAATGTGTCTATATTTTCAATATCATTACGGCTTCCTGTATCCAGGCGCAATAAATAGCCGGTAAATATATTATTCTTTTTATTCACGGTAAAATTCAGCCGGGATCCTCCCTTCCCTGCCGTGATATTTTCCATCATCACATATACGCCCTGATACTCCCCATTTACAATCACTTCACAGAAACGGACATTCGGAGCATAATCCATAAATTCTCCCGCAATATTGTACCACATATAATTTCGCATCAGTGTCTTATCCAGAAAAGGACCATGAAGCACCCATTCGTGATGAGCATCCATCCCCATAATGCTCTGTGGATTGTTTTCACCGTTTTCATCCATCAGGCGAATGGAAAAACCGGGCTTATCAAAGGAACGTGATGAATTTCCCCTGATATGAATCTTCATCCTGCTCTCTACTGCAGGCTTGTCCCCCATATGATTGTTTGTCTGTTCATTATCGATAACAGCAATTTTTCCACAGATTTCGTCCAGTCCCTCCGGCGTTGTTTCCTGTCCGATGATATTTCCCTCTTCATCCAGAATATTCTTTCCTGGAACAGTCTGACCCTGCGTATCAATCTCTACCAGCGGCAGATGAGTACAGAAAATATCTTCTCCGTGCCTGCATTCCTCTTTTTTAACCGCCTCCAGATGCTGATGATACCTTTTCCCGCCTGTATCTCCGGCAAGTGCCGGAATAAGGAAACTCATGAGGAGCACCGCAATGCAGGTTACGATTCCCCAAAGCCTGTATTTCATCTGCGCTTCCCTCCTGATTCATATGACCCGGATTTCTTCTTAATTGGATATCTCGTCATTCTGCATAACCACATTCACATATTCAATCTCACCCAGCGCGTAAAGTTCATCACAAATATTCGCTCCTGATTTTTCTGCATCATTTAATATCTTCTGAGTGATCTCGTAAATAAATTCCACATGTGCCTCGCTGGTATTCCTTACGCGAAGGATTGCCTTATGACTGAATATCCTGAACACCTGTGCCTGAATGGCAGACTGTTTACTCCTTCTGCCACGGACAATCAGAAGCATCCGGTTGTCGCTTTTAATACATCCCAGAAGCAGCATCACAAAAAAAGTTATTCCGCTGCCAAATGCTGCTACCGTATAATCACCCACTCCACAGCAGATTCCTGCGATGATCGTCCAGAATATGTAGACCGTATCTCTGGAGTCCTTAACAGCTGTTCTGAAACGTACAATAGAAAGTGCCCCTACCATGCCAAGAGACAGTGCAATATTGTTGCCGATTACTGTCATTACCGTACCGGTCAGAACCGTAAGCATCACCAGAGAAGCATTGAATTTCCTGCTGTAAATCGTTCCCCTGTGGGAAATGGCATAGGACAGATAGATCAGAAATCCCAGAATTGCAGCCATACAAAGATTCATCAGAATCTGCTCCCATGCCATATCCGTCTGATTCGTAAATAAACTGTAAATTTTTTCTCTCATTTTATATCATCTCCTATCTTGTCTGATACGCGTGCCGTCTTGCCAGACAATACTTACTTACGGCAAACTCACTCTTATCCATACTGTTAATCATCTGCTTTATATATTCCAGCAGAAACCCGTTAAACTTCACCTCCATCACCACAGCAAACGGATCCAGTACCCGATTCATATTCAGCTGTGCAGAAAACAGATCCAGACAGCTCTCAGTAGACACAATATCGTGATCAAAAGTAATTCTTATGTTATTTTCCTTTGCAGTAAATGCCCTGCGAGTATACTGTACAATGGTTTTCGGACGATAGCATTTACTGCACATCAGCACATAACACTCCTGGGCAAAATGATCCGGATACTGCAGGAGCGGAGAATAATCACCATCCACCAGCCGCACGGCATCTTCTCTCTCCACACGAAGGGAACGCTTCATCTGACTGCTGCCCTGCTTCTGTTTCATCTCCAGCAGAACAAAGCTGCTGTCCGGATCATAGCATCGCAGGCGGATTTTCCTGCGGCATTCTATCCCCGCCAGCTTATCAAAATAATCTTCATCATAAACTGTATCAAAATACAGAGAACGAATCATATAGCCATGCGCCCCGTTATGTTCATCCTGAGCCATGACCTGCTCCAGCTGATGGCTTTTCTTTATATACTCCTCTACATTAATTAAAAACTTCTTTTCTTCACGAAATACCTGATTCAACTGTTTTCTCCCCCTCAAAAGAAAAACCGGCTGCAACAAAATGTTGCAGCCGGTCTATCATACGTTTACGTTTAGACACCGTAGCTTTGCGTCCCCATCTTTCGACAGGTTTGCTGAATACAATCTCAAATACAATGTATTTATACCATATTTTCTTTCCCATTGTCAAATCAAAATACCGGATGCATAATTGATTACATGGCCGCAAAGAGCATATTCAGTCCCAGTGATAAATATAATGTAAGGCCGGACAACAGAAACTGCCTCCGGCCTTACATCATTATTATTATAAAATAGCTGATTTACCACAAAGTCACAAAATGTTAAAGGATTTCACCGTTTGAGGCGATTACCTGACGGTACCAGTCAAACGATTTCTTTTTATAGCGATTTCCCGTGCCTGTTCCATCATCATTGATATCAACGTAAATGAAACCATACCTTTTGCGAAGCTCACCGGTTGTAAAGGAAACCACATCGATACAGCCCCACGGAGTATATCCCATCAGTTCAACGCCGTCATATTCAACGGCTTTTTTCATTTCCTGAATATGTGCTTTCAGATAATCGATCCGATAGCTGTCATCGCAGGTATGATCAGGCTGCAGCTGATCGATGGCCCCGAAACCGTTCTCTACAATAAACAGAGGCTTTTCATAGCGTTCATACATGACATTCAGTGCATAGCGCAATCCCACCGGGTCGATCTGCCAGCCCCAGTCTGATGCTTTCACATACGGATTGCGGATAGAATGCTCATTTCCTCCGCTGAGTGATTTGCCATCACTCTTCTGGTCCGCCTTCACCGCTTCTGACATATAGTAGCTGAAACCGATATAATCCGCTGTTCCATTTGCCAGGATCTGTTCATCTTCAGGCCCCATAACCGGTGCATTACCTTCACGTTCCCACGCTTTTTTTGCATATGCACCATAATGCCCGCGCATGTGAACATCCATAAAATAGAACCGCTCATGCATGGATTCGCTGGCAATCATTACATCGTCGGGATTGCAGGAGTGGGGATAAAACGGAACAAAAGAACACATACAGCCAATTTTGAAGTCCGGATTGATTTCATGCCCCTTCTGTACAACAAGGGCTGATGCCACCAGCTCATGATGCGCCACCTGATATAATGCCTTTTTCGGATCATCATACTGTGAAAAACGGATCCCTGAATTGGTCCATCCGAAAATATCCAGATTCGTATTGGTCTGATTGTTGATTTCATTAAAAGTCATCCAGTATCTGACTTTATCTTTGTAGCGCTCCATGACTGTCACAGCGTAATGGACAAAGAAATCGATGCATCTGCGGTTCATCCATCCGCCATATTCCTTGGCCAGATGATAAGGCATTTCAAAATGGCTCAGGGTAATAACCGGCTCAATGCCATGTTCCAGCAGACAATCAAACATATCGTCATAAAACTGCAGACCTTTTTCATTGGGTTCTGTTTCATCACCGTTAGGGAAAATGCGGCTCCACGAAATAGATGTGCGGAAGCATTTGAAGCCCATCTCAGCAAGCAGAGCAATATCCTGCTTATAGGTATGGTAAAAGTCGATGCCCGTATGGTTGGGATAATGTTCGCCTTCCACCACACCATCCGTAATACGGCGGGGCTCGGAAACCGAACCTCCTGTCAGAACATCACATACGGAAGGGCCTCTGCCATCTTCATTCCAGCCGCCTTCCAGCTGGTGTGCAGCGACTGCGCCGCCCCACAAAAAATTTTCAGGCAATGCCATCTTAATTTCTCCTTTCTGCCGAAAATCCATCCTATTTTACAGTATACAGAGGTTCTCCGACCTTCACTCTGCCGGAAACCCTGACAGGAGTGACAGCAGCATAATCCTCTGCATTGGTAACCAGAATCGGTGTAACCGTTTTAAACTGTCTGCTGATGGCATCCAGATCAAACTCCATCAGAAGATCCCCGGCTTTCACCCTGTCACCGGCTTTTACAACCGGATTAAAATATTTACCGCCCAGTGTTACGGTTTCCAGTCCCACATGGATCAGGATTTCACTGCCATCGGGTCCTGACAGACCAATTGCATGTTTTGTTTCAAAAACAGAATCAACAGTACAGTCAACCGGTGCATACAACTTTCCCTCTGCTGGAATCACCGCAATACCCTGTCCCAGCATGCCGCCGGCAAATGTTTCATCCGGTACATCCTCCAGTTTCTTTACTTCCCCGCTTAAGGGTGCATACACCGTAAAACCGGTACTTTCTGCAGAAATGGAAATATCTGCAGCTGACGGCTGAGAAGTCTGAGGTTGAGAAGTTTTCGGCTGAGGTGCTTCTTCTGCATCTGCCGGATCATCAAAACCTACAATCTGTACAAGGATGAAAGCTACCGCACAGGCAACTACTGTACCGATCAGAACACCTGTAATCGAGCTGGAATAATTTCCTGCGGTTCCAAGCGATTCACAATTTGCAGCAGCAGAACTGTTGTAGATAGCATTCGGAATGGACAGGAAGCCTGATAAACCGGCAAATACAAAGTAACGTGCTTTAAAGAAGGATGCGGTAATCGCACCGGCAGCAGCACCGATACATCCACAGATAAACGGTTTCTTAAAACGTAATGTAATACCGTAAATTGACGGTTCTGTGATACCAAACAGACCGGTTGCTGCAGCAGAACCTGCTGCATTTTTGATTTTTCTGCTGCGTGTTTTCCAGAATACACCAAAGCAGGCTGCAGTCTGTGCGCAAACTGCAATACCCTGGCAGGGCTGCAGCAGATCATAGCCCAGATTCGCATAGTTTGCAACAGAAATCGGAGTGAAGCTCCAGTGAACACCAAATACAACCAGTACCTGCCATAATGCACCCAGAATACCGGAAGCCAGCCAGGGCAGTACTTTATACAGCCAGTTATACGCATCTGCCAGACCATTTGCAAACAGAGTGGAAATAGGTCCGATTACCATAATAGTCAGCGGAACCATAATCACGGTACAGAGGAAGGGAGTTGCCAGAGGACGAATCGTATCCGGCAGCTTCGGCTCCAGCCAGTGTTCCAGCTTGCTGAGCACAAATACCATGATGATCGGCGGGATTACTGTTGACGTATAAGTTACAGAAGTCAGCGGGACAAACAGGAAATGTAACGGTGTTCCCTCCGCGATGGTCGCTGCAATGCTGCTCCATGTAGGATTTGTCAGCGCAAGACAGCACCACAATGCAATATAGGGATTGCATTTACAGTATTTAGCACCTGCAACCGCAATAAATACGGGCAGGAAAGTAAACGGGGTCCATGAAATCATATCGTAAATCTGTGCTGCTCCGGTATTACCGATATCTGCAAACAGTTTGATAATAATCAGACATCCCTGCAGCAGACCACCTGCAGCAAGTATGTACAGATACGGTGTAATGCAATTGGAAATCATTGCAATCATCCGATTCACCAGACTTGTTTTTACCTCCGGTGCATCTTCCGAAAAAGTCATCATGCCTGCCAGATGCTCATATACATCTTTAGCATGTGTACCAATAACAACCTGATACTGACCTGCTCCCTGCGCTACCTGAATAACACCGGGCATCTGTTCAATCTTCTTTGTAACTGCCGCATCCGGTGTTTCCTTTAAAACCAGACGCAGTCTTGTTGCACAATGTGTCGCACTGACAATATTGTTTTCCCCAACAGCATCTTTAATATCTGCAGCGAGCTGTTTATAGTCGCGAACCTGTTTTGCCATTTGGATATCCTCCTTTTTTCATTGCGCCAATGGAATGGCCTGTTCCGCTGGCTGTTCTCTGTTTCCTGTCCAGTACTGAATCTGCCCATATTATAATAAAAAAAGGCAGTTTTGTAACTACCTCTCTCATCAGAAAAAACAAGATCGTTCTTTTGGAATTTGTTTTCTCAAAAAAACGACTTGTTTTTTCCGCTGCTTCAGTTATTCTGTTTCTGCCAGCCGTCCGCCGACCCGTCTTGCCAGTGACTCACATAGAATGACAGCCGGGGCCTGCGATGTAAAATCCACATAATCCATATCCCGGCGCATCGTGATATAATATGACAGATTCAAATCAGAAAGCCGTGAAACGGTGGAGTTTTCCGAATTCGTAATACTGATAATACGGCAGCTGCGTTCCTTCAGATGACCGGCAATCTGTACCGCCTGCTCCGATTCGCCGGAAACAGAAAATACAATTGCTACCGTATTGGCATTACTGCTGAACTGTTTTACCGGATAAAACGGATCGGTAACAGCCAGACTGAATTTACCGAAAGTTGTAAAATAGCGTGCGGCATATTGCGCAATATAGCCGGAATTGCATACACCGATGCAGAAAATGCGGTCAGCCTTCGAAATCATGGCAGACGCCTCATCCAGCTTTGCCTGAAAAGCAGGTGTTTCCATCCGGATTAAAAACGCTTTCAGCTCCGATAAATCCTCCGGTACAACCAGACCGTGCTGCTGTCCAATCAGTTCCTTCATCCTCAGCTTGAACTCCGCATAACCATCGCATCCCATCTTCCTGCAGAATCTGAGAACAGTTGTTGTAGAAACATGTGCCTCCGCTGCCAGTTCCCGAATCCTCATATACGGAATAGCATTCTGATGCTGGATAATATATTGATATACTTCCATCTCCAGTTCATTCAGTTCCTGAAGCTGTTGAATTGAAAACACTCCCATCGCCTCCCTCCGACATTATTAATAAAACAACAGCTCTCCGGTTCATCATCAGGGGCCGGTTTCACAATCAAAACGACTCCACATCCACCTGCGACGAAGTTTTTTACAGTTTTATCCTTTCCATCTGCCTGCATATCCTGTTTTTTAACCCTTCCTGAAGATATACCGGATTCAACCTTTTCTTTGTATATTTGAGATAACTGTCACTTGTTTTTTCAATTAACAATGCAGTAAAATATCTTTCCCAGCTAAGATATTTCCCGCTGTCAATATAATTCTGTGGTGCTGTCAGAATCTCCCGCACTTCTCTGTCATTCAGCACACCGGATTTTAAAATGAGCCATTCAAAGGATTCCGGCAAATACAATGCAACATTTTCCCTCTCCTGTATCAATTTCGCCATTCGATTCATCTCGGGTCCAAACGCAGCCCCATCTGCAATTACAAGTATTTTCTCTTCATTAATGTTTTCTACTACTTCTGCAAATATATTAGACTTTCCATTCGCAGATACCACCGACCAATCCGCCTCAGCAGATATTCCTTCATAAAAATCAAATCCTGCGTTTGAATCTTCCACAATTACCTTTGTTGGTGTAATTTTCCCGGGTAGATTCTGCTGCTCATAAATATGGTACAATTCGTTAAATGTCTGCTTTAGAGTTGCATATTTCCCTGATTCACGGATTCCATATATTTCTTCCACACTATATGGAAGATTTTCCAATCCTTCTCTTGTAACAATTACATAATAATTATCTGACTGCCCGACTGCTCTGGCAAATTCTTTTGTATAAACAAAGGAGTTTCCTTCATCTATAAATACGATTCGCTCTCTCATTGTATCAAGTACCGGTTTCCAGTCTCTTCCTGAAAGCACCGCACAGGTTTTTGCACAGGAAAGTTCAACTCCACTTGAAATACCATCTTCATAATATTCCCGAATCATCTCTATGAGCGTTGTTTTTCCCGTAGCACTGTTTCCTCTTATGACTGTCAGATTCCTTCGAATTTCAAAATCATAACGCACTTTGGCATTCTGTACGATAATCCGATAGCTTCCCTGCATATAAACTGCCTCCTATCGTACGAACATTCCTGCAATCGGAACAAGTTCTCTCATATTGTGCACAATCTGATTTGTATTTAATATATTTATCTCAAAATCCCTATCACCAAAATCCATCAGATGTCTCAGATTAATTGTAATATCTTTTTCTTCCCCCATTTTCAAAATCCATTTTGCACAGTTATCACCACATGTGGACGCATTAAAAATCCTGTCAGGTACCTTATAAATCAATATCAGGGTTTTTACTCCACCTGACAATTCTCTGGGTGTAATACCGCCTAAAACCGGACTGTCAATAATTCTCGGCCCAATCACAGACGATTTATCAATATCTTTTATCATTGCCTTTGAAAACTCATCTGTAATCCACTCATCTTCATACACGTTTTTAAAATAAACGGAAGTATTATAAATTGCTTCCGGCATATCACCAAAGTAAATATTAAGCATACAAAACCTCCTGACATACATCTTATATCTATCAAAAAATTTTCCCGATTAGTCTATCATTCCAATCCTGTTTCATTTCATTCAGATACTTGTCTGTCATCAGAATCTGATTTTCCACATTTCCACTATTGCTAACCTTTCTCAATAATCATTATACCACTCAATAGTAAAAAATTTGTATACTCAAGAAACCTGTAAATCCCAGTTAATTCTAAACTGTACCTGTTTTTCATGAATTATAGCAAGACAAGAAAATAGTGCAAAAAAGGAAGTGTGATCAGAATGCACAGGACAAGGCAGAGGACGCAGGCGGGCTAAACGCCCGTCAAGGACGATAATGCAGTCATGTGCATTCTGAGCCACTGAACTTTTGCAGTAATTTCTTGTCTTGCTATAATTGTGACTGTGCAAATCTATCTGCCTTGAACAGTAATATTTTACCCCGGCGCAACATGATGGATGGCAAGGTGTTTCAATACAACCTTTGTTACTGTTTATCTTTCTACCCGCCGGTTTACGAGTCTCACAAATTTCTGTTTCAAAACAACCTTTGTTACTGTTTATCGCTATTGGCTTTCCAAAGAACTTGCAGAAGAAATGTTTCAATACAACCTTTGTTACTGTTTATCGGGAGAAACATATATCGAGTTGTGTATTGTACAGGGTTTCAATACAACCTTTGTTACTGTTTATCTTTTCCGCTATATAGCGATACCCCATATAACCTAGTTTCAATACAACCCTTGTTACTGTTTATCAGTACCCGGATGAACCAATCTGTGCATAGTACCCGGAGTTTCAATACAACCCTTGTTACTGTTTATCACTTTTCCATTGCTTTTCTACGCTACGCCTTTCGTGTTTCAATACAACCCTTGTTACTGTTTATCGAACGGCAGAGACGGCAAAATCGATTCTGTTTACGTGTTTCAATACAACCCTTGTTACTGTTTATCGGAAAGCAGGAGTGGAGCTGAAGTACATTATAGGTTTCAATACAACCCTTGTTACTATTTATCGCTTTAAGAACTTACGAAGCAAAAATTCCGGAACGTTTCAATACAACCCTTGTTACTGTTTATCCCAAGTATTTAAAGGATTTTTATTTTACTCTGCTTTGTATTATACCGCATAGAACCTGACTTTTTCAACATTTTTACCAGCGATTTAATGAATTTTGAAGATCTGCTAAAAAGCCTTTATTTCCGGTACTTTTCTCAATATTTGGAGTCTGGCGGTTGGTAAATTCAAATTATAAAACTCCAATTCACGGTCACCGTCTAAAGCTTCAAATACATGGTAGCGAGGAGCATTTTATTTCATACTCAAAATGTCTCCACATCCACCTGCCGATTCTTTCCTTCGGTTTTCCAGATCATCAAATGAATTTTATATTCAACAGAATCTTCTGCATATAAAAACGGTTCTTCCTTCAGCATTTCTACTCGTTTTCCCGATTGTTCCAGCTCTTTTTTTCTTAATTCTGCTTTTTCTTTTATTCTCTGAATTCTGATTTCTTCAGCCTCTTCAAATACCCGGTCCTGATAAATTCCTGCAGCATGGGACAGCCTTTGTTCAATAAGATCTACCACTTCTGCATGTCTGACTGTGTGTAAAAGACGGGCAATCTGTTTTGCAATGACTTTCCATGGAAACCGTGCATACAGCGTAAGCCAGCGTATCAGGATCCGGTCGCCGGCTTTTCCGGCAATATCCTTCATTTCATCCAGTGCCTCTTCTGATACCTGCCACCAGGGATGGGAAGGTACCAGATACCTTTCCGGTACTGCAGGATAGCAGCAGAAATTCAACGGTGGAAATTCTGCCAGGTAAGACAGTCTTAGTTCTTCATCCGAACAAAAATCTTCACCCAGATACTCCCGTTTATCCCGGAGAATGGCAATCCGGTATTCCAGTTGTCTCAGATATTCATACCCCTCTACCCAGAAATGACCCGTTTTCCCATAATTAAACAAATGCGTCTCCAAAGTAAGGTTCCGAAAAAACAACGTGCAGACCTGATCCCCCTGATGAATAACCAGTACATACCGGTCTCCATTTCTTTCCAGAATTTCCTGCAGTTCCCCCTGAAAATCAGGCTGGTATTCCCCCGTCAGTACAGCCTCGTGAAAAACAAGAAAGCTTTCCACCGCATCATTCATCAAATAAATCAGGCGAATACAGCTTTGGGATTCTGATTCCGGAAAAAGCAGTTCAAACTGTCCCTGGGAAATGAGAAGCTTTAATTTTTCATATTCATCTGCAAAAGGAATGGTGCTCATATTGCTTATATTGCCCATATTTCTCAGTCTCTTTCTCCTGTCAGCATACTCAGATAAGATGTTCGCACCGTATCTTTCATAGCAAGCCCCAGCTCTGTTAAGAATTTTTCTATTATATGCAGATATTGTTCACACATGGATTCTTCGGATGCAATCATTTCCAATTCCAGAAAATCGCCCAGATTATCCACCCGATCCAGGCATGCTGTCATATTGTCACGTTTCATATAACATCTTGTTTTCTGCACACCGCCTGCCGGTTCAAATCCAAGCGCAATCAATATTTTCTCCATGGACTCCGGATTTTCTACCAGAGTTTCATATTCCTGTCGTGACATGGAAACATCATCTATCTTTTTCCCCTTGAAATTAATCTGTGCCTGAAATTTACCGGTAGAAAGATTTGTACTTTTCCTGATTCGAAGTGCTTCGCCCAGCTTTTTCACATCGTGATACAAACTGTTGTAATACATATCACATTCACGAATCACCGCTTCCTCCTGAAATCCATTACTGCGCAATTGTTCTTTCACATCATCCGGATTCTTTACCGGAAGTTTTATCTCAATTTCATAACGATTCAACAGATTTTCCCCATCCTTCCTATCAAATGAATGATGACATTAAACAACATTGAACACAGTAAAAATACTGTTATACTTCTTCATTCGCATCGCTGGAGTTCTCCAATGGATTCAATATTTTATTATAGCCATGGAAAATAATTTTGTACAGCTTTACCACAATTTCTTTATCCGGCAACATTTGTGGCAACTAGATGTTTTTCTGTTTATGAAGGCAGTTCTACAGTCTTTCCTCTTTGGAACTGATGTATGATTTCCAGCCGGTCATTTATCAGCAGAATATTTGCAAAGCAGCCCGGATTCAGGCTTCCATAGGAATCTGATATACCTATTACCCGGGCAGGATTGCATGAAGCGGCTTTTACCGCACTCTTAAGAGGAATTCCCATGAAAAGTACTGCTGTTCGCAGGCAGTTCATCAGGTTGGTTACACTTCCTGCTATGGTCTGTGGTTCATGTGTCAGTACAGCTTTTGAACCATTTACTGTCACTGCCTGTCCGCCCAGTTCATAATCTCCATCGGGAAGTCCCGCAGCCATCATGCTGTCACTGATCAGCACCACTTTATCATCACCGAACAGAGAGAAGGTAAGGCGAACCATAGCCGGATGAATATGGATTCCATCTGCTATTAATTCCACAGTTGCACCATTTTCCCATGCAGCTGCTATGGGACCCGGTTCCCTGTGAGTCAGTCCCGGCATGGCATTATACAGGTGAGTTACATGAGAAGCCCCGGTCTGAAATGCCTGGCAGGCAGTTTCATAATCGGTACAGGTATGGGCAATAGATACAACTGTTTTTCCTTTCACAGCTTCAATAAATTCCATGGCACCAAGTTCTTCCGGAGCCAGAGAACACAGTCGGAAAAGACCTTTCGCCCTCTTTTGGAGACGCAGGAACATATCTCCATCCGGTTTATGGATATATTCTCCGTTTTGAGCTCCTTTTTTCTTCATGCTGATAAAAGGACCTTCCATATTAATACCCACAAGATCAGCACCTGTACCATTTTTATAAGTTGCTGCTGCTTCGGCAATTCTTCCAATCCGTTCCTCATCGTAGGTCATGGTGGCAGGACAGATTGCCCCGATTCCGCTTTTCAGCTCATAAGCTGCAATTCTTGCAATAGATTCCTCCGTTCCGTCGCAGAAATCCACTCCATCACAACCGTGAAAATGAATATCCACCAGTGCAGGGATTGCCATAAGCCCTTTTGCATCAAAAATTTTCCCGTCTTTTTCTGCTGTTTGCGGATCATCCGTAATTCTCTCCCCGTCCAGATAAAGGGGCTTTTTCAAAAAACCTGTTTCCGGATCAAAAACTCTGGCATTCTGAATAATCATTTTTTGTCCTCCAAAGCCTTAATTCCCAAATAAATGTGCTGATCTTTCATTCACAATTTCCTGCATGGTACTCCATTTGGATTCCATATCTTTAACCAGTTTAAACTGTGTACGACATCTATCCAGATTGTGGCCCTCTCGATGAATCTTAAAGTAATGATCTCCTTCCAGATAATCCGTCAGAAATCTCATTCCACACTCAAAGGTCATTACCTTTGCTCCCATTGGAAGCAGCTGAACCTCTTTTTCTGTCAGACTTCCTGCACAACCTTCCAAAAATCCTTTGACATATAAATCAAACAGTTCCATACTGCAGCTTACCTTACTCAAATCCTGTTCATCTTCAGCTGCTGTACTTGCCCCAAAACGAATGGAATCACCAAAATCGTTCATGGCCAATCCCGGCATTACTGTATCCAGATCAATAACGCAGATTCCTTTTCCTGTTTTATTATCAATCATGATATTATTAAGCTTTGTATCATTGTGAGTAACACGAAGAGGAATCTCTCCCTTTTCTAATAAATCAGCAAATATATTTGCCACATCTTCATGTGCAAGTACAAATTCAATTTCTTTTTTTACATCGGCTGCACGTTTACACACATCTTTATCAACAGCTTCTTTAAATGCCCGGAAACGTGATTTAGTATCATGAAATCCCGGTATAATCTCATGCAATGTATGTGCAGGATAATCTGCCAGTAATCTCTGAAAATGTCCGAATGCAACTGCACTTTCATAAAAAATCTCCGGTTGTTCCACCTGGTCATAGCTTGTCGCATCACTAATAAAAACATAAGAACGCCAGTACTCTCCCTTTGAATCTACAAAATATGGCTTACCTTCTATGGTTGGAATTACATTCAAAGTTTCTCTATCCGGATTTCCTCCATTCTCTTCAATCTTTTTTCTCAGATGTCTGGTAATGGAGATAATATTTTCCATTAATTCTTCCGGGTTTGCAAAAATCTCTTTCTTCATTCGTTGAAGGATTACTTTTAAACGCCCCATATCTGCAATTTCATACGTCAGCAGAAATGTATCATTAATGTGACCGCTTCCATATGGACTCCCGTCCAAAAGAGTTCCCACAAATTTAAAATTTGCAATCACTTCCTGAATCTGTTCTTCTGTTACACGCTCCATGCTGTTTACTCCTCTCACAGTTTTGTCGGACGTTAATTCTGACGTTTACAAAGTAATGTTTCCGGCATAGAAAAACCGCCCTTGTACTTTGGCGAGTCAGGCGGTCTTTTCAACTTGTATTCGGTCAACCCCTTGTGGGCGGTTGCCTTTTGTATTTATATTGTAGTATCTACTGCTCCAAAAGTCAATACTGCTCAATCAGTTCTTTTTAATCCGATTATGGAAGAATACTGACCTGATTCATTAATTACAGTAACAGACTGGCGACCGCCCAAGGCAGTCATTTTTACGACGCCCTTGTCTTCCGCTTCGACATTATTTCCCACTTCCGCACTCTCCTTTTTATAGCAATAGATGCCTTAAATCTACATTCCCTGATTTAAGGAGTTTTTTTGTTCAGGTAAGGAAAAACGGCCAAATAATTCCAACGCCTTATATCGCATTTTAAGCGATCGTTTTTCTTACACACCATTGTATTGCAAACAAAAACAGCCGGAGAACCGCTGTATACTATAGCCGACTCTCTGGCTGCTCTGCTATTACCTGTTTTTTGGTCTTTGTACTTATCTTCTATTCTGCATCCAATTTGTCTACAATCTGGTTCGGCAGACGATACAATTTTAAGAAGCTGATTAATCAATGATCTAACAACGGCCTTGTCTCTTATCATTCGATAGGCCACATAAAAAATATCTGTTATGGCTGGAGCCGATACATATTCCTCTATATCCGGTCTTCCTGCCAAATTTAGTACTTTTACAGCATCTGTACAAAAAGGCTCTCTTTAATAATACATCCAGAACAATATTGGTATCAATCAACAGCTTCATATTTTCTCAACCTTTCTTCTCGAAAGTCTTCCAATGTCATATCAATGGATGGGATTGCACCAACCAGTGACTGCACAATTGATTCCACATCCTCACTTTTTTTGTTCTCTTTACTGTTACCAGAGCCTTCATACAGACCTTTCATTCCCTGCATAATCTGAATCACAAAAATCAATTTATCTTCGGGTATCTGATCTACCAGTTCCATTACATCTTTTCTCAACTGAGTCATATTGATTACCCCCTTTCAACACAATAACGATACTGTTAAACTCTTTCATTCGTATTTCTGGAATTTTCCAATGGATTCAATATTATTATAGCCATGGGAAATGATTTTTTACAGCTTTATTACAATTCTTTTCAGTTTTACACACCATACGAATCTGTATTTGCCAGCTGGAATACCCGGTATCAGAACAGCTGAATCACAGCTTTATTTGGGAACATATTCAAAAAATTAGTGCCAGTGCATAGCACCAGACCCTTATTTCTATATATTCATAGAATCAGTTATCGTCTTCTGATATCTCTCCCAACAGCGTATCCAGAGTTTTCACTGCCCTGATCTTGCTTTTATCTGTAACATGCGCATATGTATCCATCGTTGTTGTAATTGTGGAATACCCCAACAGCTCCTGAATATTTTTCCTTATTAGTATTACTCCATTGTTAGAATATCTACAAAATCTCTGATTATCGCAGTTTATCTGCCGGATCACGCCTCCATCTCTTCCAGTCCTGCAAGAGATCACAATCCCATTATAATATCAGGATAACCATTCAGAGCCAACCTCGAAAACACCGCGTGATACCTCAATCAATGCAAAATAAAAAGCCCTCTTTTCAGAACTGATTTCCCGTTGATGTCAACGTTGCTGTCAGCGTTGATGTCAAAGCAGGAAAAAGGAGCCTCATACCATTTGATATGAAGCTCCTCCAGAAATAAAAAAGAGCGGAAAACCATTGATTTCTCAAGGTTTCCCGCTGCCCAAGGGTTATGCCGGCGACCGGAATCGAACCGGTACGAGTATCGCTACCCGCAGGATTTTAAGTTAATCATGGTTTTTATCGTCTTTTTTTATTACAATAATCCGCATATTTACTGCACTTTCATTTTATGATGCATGACTTTTTTACTACGTAGTCCGCATGATTTCTGATTTTTATTCTAGCAGAGCTATTCTATTCAGTCAACCCCCTGTTTCATATAAAATTGTAGTAAATTTAATCTCCATATCTAAGGACACCAGCACAATAATATGATAGAATAGATTCAAAATAAACTGATTCATCAAAAGGACTCATACTATGGATTTTAAAATTAATACTTCAAATCTGGAGTGTAAAAAATACAAAAACTTTAGAGAACTCTGCAATGCTCTGGCAATCGAAAAAGCACCCGGCGGTAAACAGAAAATCATTTTCCTTCAGAATTTAGCACGATACATCAAATTTGAACAGGCAAAAAACAGCCAGGCATATCTTGTCACAGAAATCTATGCTGATCCGATTCCTGCGCCGGAGGACCGCAGACATCAAGGCAATAATACCGGACACTACAAATATTCTGATCTGTTTGAGCAATGCCTTGACTGTATCTTCTATTCCGATGATTATCCGAAAGAATCTGATTCCGGCATCATATTAACACGCAAAGGATGGTATGAAGCACTGGGAATGATTAACCCTCTTTTCCGGAAAGTGACCAAAACTCAGGACAGAAAACCTGCTCAGATTTTTATGGAACAGTATAACATAGATAATGAAGATTTCTATATTTTTAAACAACGGGCATTTAATCTCTTGAAAGGTATTTTTACCAGAGCCTTAACTCCATTATCAGACTCCGGTAATTATTTGCTCTGCGAATATTATACAATAATACGTCAAACTTCTATCTCCGGCAAAGCATATCAGTACGATATGGCTACTGAGCAGGAAAATGAATTGATCCGAAAATGTGAATCCCGTATATCTGAGCAGAATCCAGATTTGAAACAAAAGCAGTATACAAAATGGGCTGATCTGGTTAAAAAAGAAGTTCAGAAAGAATTTTCAGAAATAGATGACTGCTATCAGAGTTACTTCCCTGTGATTAAAATCCAGAACCTGAAAGAACTGAAGGATTACAGAATCGGTACAAATTATAAAGAAACACTCTCCTGCTGCCGTCAGGAAATCAATCAGATGGTCGTAGATCGTTTTACTGATTCCATTAAAAATACAATCGCCAATGAAGCTGAAAATTATGAAAACAGAAAACAAAAACTGCAATCTGAAGTGCTGATCGGTAATATAAAAGAATCCTGGGTATGGAAACTACCAAAAGGATATGAAACCGTTATGACAACATGCGTTGATAAATTAATACGACTGAATCAGTAAAATCAAAAAGTTGTCACTTTAAAAAGTGTATATAATATTAAGGACATATATATTATATACACTTTTTAAGGTGACAACTTTCTATTTTTGATGACCTGTCCAAGTAAAAATGTTACTCAAACGGCGAGGCGAGTTAAGGTTTGCTTGCAAACCGGAACTCCCGAGTCCGATTTGATACTCGCCGCCCCATGGATGCGATAGCAGACATGGGGCGGCGTACGGCTTCAGTAAATCCTTATTTTATTGTATGTACTTCTCAATATTTGCAATATACATATCCTCCTGTTCGTCTATTTCAAAACTACTTTACTATAAGGTTTTAGTGAACATCAACATACTCTGCAAAAAATAACGGTACAGTAACAGATGCGCCAAAAATAGTTTCATATGTGTATGTTCCAAACAGCATTCCATACATTGTAACTATATCATCTTCCAAAATTCTTGATTCTCCATCTTTAAGAGTATAACTAACTAATATTGTATCATCATATCCATATCTACCTTCTGTAACATTTACACGTAATGTATATTCATCTCCATCTTCCATGGATTGTATTACTTCTCCTGTAAATTTAGCATATTTGCCTTTATATTTATCCGGATCACGTGCAATAGTATTGTAGGAGTAAGTATCACATTTTTCTTTATACTGTTTCTCAATCTGCTCTGGTGAAAGCGTGTATTCTTTCGTTTCAAGAACTTCTCCACAGACCTTACATTTTTTCGACTTCTCACCTTCAGACGTTGCTGTAGCTTCTTTCGTAACTTCCCAGTCTCCCGGGGTATGGTCAACTTTCGGAATTGACTCCGTTTGTACATCCCCACAGGCAGAACATGTCTTTTCCTGAGTTCCTTCTTCCGTGCAAGTAGCTTTTTTCGTCACTTTCCACTTTCCATATGTATGTTCTAATTTAGGAATGGATTCATAATTTTTCCAACCGCATACAGTACATGCTTTTTCACGTTCTCCTTCTTCTGAACAGGTAGCTTCTTTTGTAATTTTCCATTCACCATATTTATGACCTAATGCTTCTCCTTCAGTTTCTCCACATACACTGCAAGTTTTCGGCTCTAAACATGTCGGATCACCCCATTTATGTCCCAATGCATTACCTTTAGTTTTTCCACACTTTGAACAGGTTTGAGGCACTGTACAAGTTGCATCTTCCCATTTATGGATACAGATGACTCCTGATGCAAACAGAATTGCAATTATTCCTACCACAACAACAATAGCCCCTACAGCTATTTTCCACTTGCTTTTGTGTTTTTCCATACATTCTCCTCCTATGGATAAAGATTATAAGTAATATTTTATAAGATTTTATATTACTTTATCATGCTTGTCAATAATTCTGCATACCTTGTGATATATTATAGGTAATTGCGAAACAAGTTCTAAATCTGGATTTCAACAAGGATAAAATCCGGAGAATCCTGATTTTATAAAAAATTAATGTAGGTAACCTGATTTAATGCATCAAAATAAGGCAGCTGTGTAACACCTGCCATTTTA
>JAXDZY010000061.1:0-39929 GCA_034086685.1 Lachnospiraceae bacterium | reverse complement strand
AATCCCGATCACCGGATCAGTGGATGGATCAAAAAGCCAGTAGTCATTGTCAAATGCCAGATGATGAAACGTTACAAATACCCATCCCCAGTTCAGGGCAATCAAAATACCCAGAACCAGGGGAACGGTTATGGTCATTATTCCCGTAAGCTTCAGGAAATCAAATGATTTCCTTCGAACATGACGGATAAGCAAAACTGCACAAAGGATAAAATCGGCAATCAGAAGATACTGCAGTCCGACAAAAATCCTCTTCACTTCCCGGAAATGGATTCTTCCTCCTTCACTCATGGGAAAATCCGGAAATTCCAGTTCTTCATGGGAAAACATGCTGTTATAATCAATCAGCACGTCATAATTTCTGCGGATTACTTCCTCATTCAGCCCGCTGCTTTCGGAAATATCCAGATATTCTACATCCAGATAGTACAGCTGCCTGCAGTTCAGCGTCAGTATAACTGCCAGATCAATAAATAAAAACATCAGCAGTATGGAAAAAATCAGGTTTTCAGTTTTTCGTATCTTTTCTCTCAAGTTTTTTCCTCCTCTGAAAGATTCCAAACCAGCTCTGGGGAAGGCCGAATCCCATGGCGATTCCGAAAGCAATGGCCGCTGCCGTTTCAAAAGTTGCCAGACCGGTAGCTGCAAACAGGCTGTTCTGTCTGGTAATCAGATAATAGGAAGTATAATATATACCCGTTCCCGGTACCAGCGGGAATATACTCACCAGCAGATACACCGTCACCGGGCAGCACCGGGCAACTGCAAGAATTCTGGCAATCAATGTAAGTATCAGAGTCGCTGCCACACAGGAAATCACCTTGTTGACCTGCATTTCCTCAACCAGATACAGATAGACGACCCAGCCCACCGCACCGGACAGCCCTGAAAATAAAAGCTCTTTCTGCGGTGCATCATATAAAACCGCAAAACTGACCGTGGCCACAAGAGCCACAAGAAACTGAACGATCATAAGCCAAAAATCCCTCCTGTCATCGCCTCATAAAGGGCAAATGTGGCACCGACACCCACGGCGATCTCCACGGCAGTCAACAGTGCATCGATCATATGAATAATCCCCGAAAGATAGTCCGCATTGAGAAGATCCCTGATGGACGTGGTAAATGTAATACCCGGAATCAATGCCATGATCCCCCCGATTACAATCTTATCCTGCAGAACCGGAAGACCTGCACCGGCCATCAGAATACTGATGGTGGTCAGAAGAAAGCTTCCGGAGATATTTACCATCAAATTGGAAATTTCATGTCTCCCCGCAAACAGAATCATATACCGCAGAAGACATCCGATAAAAAATGTAATTCCCGCATCAATTATCTGCCCGCCGCACAGCCAGGTAAAACCTGCGCAGCCGAGTCCGCAGGCCAGTATCTGCTTTCTGTCACTGTAATCCGGCAGGGCTCTGCATTCATCCAGCCTGATCCATGACTCCATCAGAGAACAGTCATGAGTACAGATTTCCCTGGAAAGCTGATTCAGCGCAGCAATCCGGGCCAGATGAACCGAGCTCTGCGGCACATGACGGATAATACTGCATGAATCTTCCTTTCCTTCATTGGCGCTGGCGAAAATACCGTTGGACAGCACATATACATGGCAGTTTTCCACCTCATACGCCTTAAGAATATGTTTAATTGTATCATCTACCCGGTAGATTTCCGCCCCATTCTGCAGCATGGCTTCCCCGATCTCCACCGCCAGATTCAGAATTTCCCTTGTGTATGCCATATGTGGAACCCTTTCCCTCACATCCATGATCCATATTATTTCATACAAAGCCGCAACACGGCAGGCCGTAAACTGCTATTTTCCGTGGACCCAGTCCACTTTCCGCAAATAGATAAGAAATGCCACTGTACTTAAACTCCAGGTAAGCGGATAAGCCCAGAAAATCACATTGATCACCGGTACGATTCTCACAATGGCAGTAATATAGGTGATCCTGATAATGCACCAGCAGGCCAGCATGACCAGCATGGGAACCACTGCACGGCCGGCTCCTCTGAGAATTCCCGCCGCACAGTGGGAAAAAGCCAGAAGAAAATAAAACAGTGTAACGGTTCTTGCCTGTGCTGTTCCGAACTGAATTACCTCAGGCTCATGATTAAAGGCCGAAATCAGTACCGGAATCAGACAGTAAATGGTGATTCCTACCAGTTCGGCCATGGTGATGCAGCATATGACCCCGAAGCGGGCGCCCTTTTTAATCCTCTCATACTGCCCTGCACCGAGATTCTGGCTGACAAACGTGGTAATCGCCATAACAAAACAGGTAATGGGCAGAAAACCGAATCCTTCGATCTTGGAATAGGCCCCGCAGCCTGCCACCGCATCTTTTCCAAAACTGTTGATATTGGACTGTACAATCACATTAGCAAAAGAAATAATGGAATTCTGCATACCGGAAGGAAGGCCGTTATCGATTACCTGCTTCAGCATAAACCGATCAAAATGAATCTCCCGCAGCGAAATCCGATATTCTTTCGGACTGTTCATCAGACGCCTCAGACACAAAGATGCACTGAAAAACTGAGAAATAATGGTCGCCAGAGCCGCACTTCCCACTCCCCATCTGAAAACTCCCACAAACAGGAGATCAAGCGCCACATTGGTAAGCGATGAAATAATCAGATAATGAAGCGGATGCCTGCTGTCTCCCAGAGACTGCAGGATTCCCATAAAAATATTGTACATAACAAAAGCAAGGGAACCCATAAAATAAACCCTGAAATACCATATGGAATTGGGCAGTACCTCCTTCGGCGTATCCATCCATACAAGAAGCTGCGGAGTCAGGAGTATACCGATAATGGTCAGAAGTACACCGGCCACCAGTCCGAAAGCAATTGTAGTGTGAATGGCTCTGTGCAGCTTCTCATAATCCTGTGCACCAAAATAACGGGCATTCACCACACCTGCACCCATGGCAATGCCATTAAAAAATCCCACCAGCAGAATAATAATACTTCCTGACGAACTGACAGCCGCCAGAGCCTCACTCCCCAGAAAATTACCTACAATAATGGAATCAGCCGTATTATAAAGCTGCTGAAAAAAATTCCCGATGAGCACGGGAACAGCAAAGGCCACAATCGTTTTCCAGATTGGGCCTTCCGTCATAAGAACTGCTGAATGATTCTGTTTCATACTTCACCTGACAGAAATCCTCTATTTCTGGAAAGTCTTCAGGGCTTTCAGGGTCCGTTCAATCAGTTCATCCAGGGTCCATCCAAGCATTTCTGCCCCCTGGGCAATCACTTCTCTGGAACATCCTGCTGCAAATCCCTTACTCTTGTATTTTTTCTTCACAGACTTCAGTTCCAGATCCTGAACGCTTTTTGAAGGCCGCATCAGTACAACCGCTCCAATGAGACCTGTCAGTTCATCTACGGCAAACAATACTTTTTCCATCTCATGTTCCGGTTTAATATCAACCGTGATTCCATATCCATGGCTGGCTGTGGCATGAATAATCCGCTCATCAATCCCCCGCTCACGCATGATCTCCTGGGATTTAATGCAGTGCTGATCCGGAAACTGTTCAAAATCCAGATCATGCAGCAATCCCACGATTCCCCAGAAATCCTCTTCTTCACCATAACCCAGCTCACGTGCAAAATATCTCATGGTGTTCTCAACTGTCTGTGCGTGTTCCAGATGGAACTGATCCTGATTATACTCTGTCAGCAGGTTCCATGCTTCTTCTCTTGTCATTGTTCTTTCCTCCACTGTTTCATACGCCCTCAGGGCTTTCTTCTTAAATATAATGCAGTAACGTGCAAAAATCAGACAGCAGCCCGGCCGATTCTGAACTGCTATCTGATATTTTACTCTTACTCTTCACAGTTGACAAGATTATCTGCTTTTTTTGGACTTCCCTTTTTTCAGAATTTCCTTTGCAAATTCAATCCTGCCTTTTTTATTATCCTTTTTCCCGTCTTTTCTCTGGTCTTTTCGCCCTTCTCTTCTTTCGTATCTTCTGTCCTCTTCTCTTCTTCGACTGCCTCTTTCGCCGTATTCTCTTCTGCCATCACGGTTCTTTCCATCAAAACGGCGTCCGCCGTCACGTCTTCTGTGGCCCGATTCATTGCTCCTGCGTCTGGGTTCATATTTTTCAACAGGAATATCCTCCAGCTCTTCACCCATATGAAGCTTCAGAAATGCAGCTGCCAGCTCCAGAGCGGTGCAGTCTTCCTCCTCCATTTTCTCTGTAATCATGCGGGTCATATCTGATAAATCCTTATCATGCAGAATCTCCGTAACCTCTGCAAGTACTTTTTCTGCCTTGGCATGATTGATATCCGCAGAAGTTGGAAGTGATCTGGCTTTCATCTTTGTCCTGCATACCCGCTCAATGTCCCTGATCTTGTAAATTTCACGGCCCACAACCAGTGTGAAGGAACGTCCGTTGCGTCCTGCGCGGCCGGTTCTGCCGATACGGTGTACATAATATTCAATTTCCTGAGGCACATCAAAATTGATAACCGCCTCCACATCTCCGATATCAATTCCCCGAGCAGCCACATCCGTAGCAATGAGCACATCACATGTACCGCTGCGGAAAGAAGACATCACACGGTCACGCATGGCCTGGGACAGATCCCCGTGCAGTCCTTCCGCAAAATATCCTCTTCCCTTCAGATGCTCAGCCAGCTCCTCCACCATTTTTCTGGTGTTGCAGAAGATCAGTGTCCTTTTGGGATTATAATAATCCAGCAGTCTTGCCACTGCCTCCCGTTTATTTTCACGGCTTACTTCGTAATAATACTGCCTGATGGAAGGCACCGTCAATTCCTTCTGGATTGTCTTGATAAATATCGGGTTTTTCTGGAATTGACCGGTGATGTCAAGAATTGCCTGCGGCATGGTGGCGGAAAACAGAACCGTCTGATGCTCTCCCGGAATCTGCGAAAGGATCGTCTCCATGTCCTCACGGAATCCCATATTCAGCATCTCATCCGCCTCATCCAGTACAACCGTTTTCAGATCATTCAGTTTTATTGTATGGCGGCGCATATGATCCATCACTCTGCCGGGAGTTCCCACAATGATCTGAACTCCGTTTTTCAGAGAACGGATCTGTCTGGTAATATCCTGTCCTCCATAAACAGGCAGTACCCGGATTCCCGGAATATATCTGGAAAATTTGCGGATTTCTTCAGCAGCCTGAATCGCCAGCTCTCTGGTGGGACACAGAACCAGTCCCTGCAGAGTATTTTCTTCCGTATCCACAGTCTGAAGCAGCGGTATACCGAACGCCGCCGTTTTGCCGGTACCGGTCTGTGCCTGACCAATCAGATCTCTCCCTTCCATCATCACAGGAATTGCCTGCTCCTGAATGGGAGTAAACTGTTCAAAGCCCATCTCACTGACTGCCCGCATAATTCTTGTATCAATCAATTCACCATTTAAATTCAATAAACTCATTCCATGCCTCTCTCTCAATTGCATTTTCTCCATATAAAAACAGCCCGGCGAAACCTCATCCGCCTGCCACGCTGCCTGAAAAAGGGTCAGCACTTACAGAAGCACTGACCCCGAAAAATGTACCTGTCTAATATAACATAATACAAAGAATTGTCAAGTTATTGCCGGTCAAAAATCCTGAAAACCATTTATACGATGGTCCCGCCTCCGATTACCAGATCCCCGTCATACAACACCACAGCCTGTCCTCTGGTGATCCCTCTCTGAGGTCTGTCAAATACCACACGAATCCTGTCCTCCGACAGCTGAACTGCTTCTGCCCAGTCTTCTTCCTGCTTATAACGGATGCGGGCTTTACAGCGTATGGGCTGATCGATCCTGTCCACAGAGATCAGATTGATATTTTCCGCTTCCAGCGTATCCGTAAACAGATCCTGCTGTTGTCCCAATACCACCTGATTTTTTTCCATATCCTTACCGCAGACATAAAGCGGCTGAGGAAGTGACAAACCAAGCCCTCTTCTCTGTCCGATGGTATAGCGGATCAGCCCCCTGTGTGTTCCCATCACCGTTCCGTCTTTCAGAACAAACTGCCCGGGCGCCGAAGTTTTTCCGGTATAACGTTCTATAAATCCCGCATAATCTCCATCCGGCACAAAACAGATATCCTGACTGTCGTGCTTACGGGCATTTACAAATCCGTTTCGTTCGGCAATTTCCCTGATCTCCGACTTATGAAATCCACCCAGAGGGAATAATGTATGAGCCAGCTGCTCCTGCGTCATACCATAGAGCACATAGCTTTGATCTTTGGAAAGATCCACCGCTTTTTTCAGCAGATATCTTCCACGGGCTTCATCGAAAAAGATTCGGGCATAATGACCGGTTACCACATAATCATACTCCAGCTCTTTCATCCTTTTCATAAGCCTGTCAAATTTAATAAAACGATTGCAGTCAATGCAGGGGTTCGGTGTACCTCCGCTCTCCCATGTATTCACAAAATTCCGGATAACGCATTCCTCAAAATTATCACTGAAATTAAGCACATAAAAAGGAATTCCCACAGTCTGAGCCACACGTCTGGCATCCTCCACATCATCCAGAGAGCAGCAGGTCTTCTCTCTGCTGATACCGATCTCTTCATTATTATATAGCTTCATGGTAATTCCCATACAATCATATCCCTGCTGCTTCATCAGCAAAGCCGCCACACTGGAATCCACCCCGCCGCTCATGGCAACCAGAGCCCGTTTTCCCGCCGATTCTGTCATGATCATCGTACCTCTTTTTCATAGTTATTAAATAGGATTAATGTGCTTATTATATAAAGCCGGACTCCTTATGTCAAGTCCGGATAACAGCCGATATTCAAAAAATATCATCAGCCCTTCTGAGAAAATACAACTTCCCGAAAAAAAACAGGGTCTGCTATAATCCGTACAGCAGACCCGTTTATTGCCTGAAAGAGAATTTCAGACCATCACCAATTTTCTATTATAAATAACAGGATAGACTATTTTAATTATTCAACATCGTTCAGTGCCGCAAAATCTTCTTCACCGGTACGAACCTTTACAACCTTCTGTACATCATATACGAAGATCTTACCGTCACCGATGTGACCGGTGTAAAGAGCCTGCTTAACAGTTTCGATAACTTTTTCTACAGGAATGTTGCCAACGATAACTTCAATCTTAATCTTGGGCAGAACGTTAATATCCATTTCAACACCACGGTAACGTTCGCCGGCACCTTTCTGGATACCACAGCCCATTACCTGTGTAACAGTCATACCGGTTACACCCAGATCATTCAGTGCGTTCTTCAGCTTATCATAACGGCCGGGCTTTGCAATAATGGTAACTTTGTACATACCTGTACTGCCGCCCACATGCTCTGTTCTTGTAACGGTAACGGATGCATTTTTCTGTGCTTCAGATGCTTTTGAATAATCGCTTTCACCAAGATCTGTATTGGCATTGACTTCCATACCGGTTGAAAGATCTGTGATATTGAAGCCTGCATATGCACTTACCAGACCATGTTCATGATAGTCGAGACCTTCGATTTCAACCTGTGCAGGAACACGGAGACCTACAAATTTATCAATAACCTTGAAGATAATTGTCATGGTAATGGCAACCCATGCAATTACGGATACAACACCTAAAATCTGAACACCCAGGAAATGGAAACCGCCGCCGTAGAATAAACCGCTGCCATCTGACTCGGCAAAGAGACCTGTTAAAATAGTACCCAGAGCACCGCAGACACCGTGTACGGAAATTGCACCAACCGGGTCATCGATTTTTGCTACATTATCAAAGAATTCAACGGACAGTACCAGAACAAGACCTGCAATCAGACCAATAAAGAATGCACCTGTAGTAGTAACCATATCGCAACCTGCTGTAATTGCTACCAGACCTGCAAGAGCACCGTTGAGGGACATGGAAACATCGGGTTTCTTGTAGCGCAGCCAGGTAAAGATCATAACAGTACATGTTGCAACTGCTGCCGACATATTCGTATTCATGAAGATACGGCTTGCTGATAACATATCTGCATCTGTGCTCATGGCTACGGTACTTGCACCGTTAAAACCGAACCAGCAGAACCACAGGATAAATACACCCAGAGCTGCAGCTGTCAGATTGTGACCGGGAATTGCATGAGCCTTTCCGTCTTTGTCATACTTGCCGATACGGGGACCAAGGATTCTTGCACCTACACAGGCTGCTGTACCACCTACCATATGTACTGCTGTACTTCCGGCAAAATCATGGAAGCCAAGGCCTGATAACCAGCCGCCGCCCCATACCCAGTGACCGGATACGGGATATACCAGCAGTGAAATCATTGCACTGTATAAACAGTATGCTTTGAAGTTCGTACGTTCTGCCATGGAACCACTTACGATGGTTGCTGCTGTTGCACAGAACACTGTCTGGAAGATTACATAACACAGAACAGGTAATGTTCCGAAATCGTAGTCACCGCGGATAAAGGGATCAAATCCTCCGATAATAGCACCGCTGCCGCCAAACATGATACCGAAACCTACCAACCAGTAGGCGGGAGTACCAATTGAAAAATCCATTAAGTTTTTCATGATGATATTACCTGTGTTTTTTGCACGGGTCATACCACCTTCACAAAGTGCGAAACCGGCCTGCATGAAGAATACAAGCGCAGCTCCGATCAAAGTCCAAATTACGTCAACTGATGAATACATAGACTGAACCTCCTCTTAATCATAAAAGATATTTTCCATCTTATCCATCTCTGAAAAAACGGAAAAAGAAAAAGGCGCCGAGGTTTTTTCCTCAGCGCCTTTGCTTGTATCGAATTATAGCACTAAAAAATGATTTGTCAACTACTTTTTAAATTAATTTTTTCTCCGGCTTAAAAATATAAATTTTTATCATATCCCTGATCGCCGGATTTTAAGGTTAAATACAGTTCCGCATTGGTAGCATATCTGTACGGATTCGTCCAGAAAATTCCCACCAGACCGAATGTGAAAGCACTCAGAATATCCCAGCCGATGAAAGAAAGATCCAGAACAAACGCATTCCACTTCTGTCCGTCCATCATCTCTCTGCTGAGGCGGAAAACCTCCCGACGGTCCATGTCCGGATTTTCTGCCAGAATATAGGGAATCATACGATACTCATATCCCTTGACAATACCGGGAACGATCAGGAGCATGGTCCACAGTACCGTATACAGATTTCTCAGAAAAACCGTCATAACGATATTGCCGTAGGAACCGCTCTGAAAAGCATGAAAAAGACGGCCGGGGCCGGGGTTTGCTTCCTCATCTGTATTGTCCACAAAGAAGCAGCATCCGCCAACCTCAATGGGATTGCATACAAATATCTGAATTGCCAGCATAATGAGAACAAAAACCAGAATAAAACCGGCACCAAGTGTCATAATCAATGCAGCTGCAGCGGGGGAAATATCCTCCAGAAGCCCGCCAAGCGTATCCTCATCTTCCTGAAAATCAATGTAGTAATCATCTTCATAAGAATCCGTGTTCCCCTCCAGAAGCACATCCGGGCTCAGATCCATCTTCCAGTTGACTGCATTCCTCCCGCCGGAACCGGAAATACTGGTCGCTCCATCCACCAGAATCATTAAAACAAGGGCAACCAGAACGCACTTCCAGTAATTCTTTCTAAATGCGGGCTTTGCCCGATCCTTTAACTCTCTCCTTGTCCACATAAGAATCCCTCCATAATAATTTTTTATCGTGTGATTTCCTTTTCCGGATTCACCGGATGCGACAAATCACAAAAAATTTCAGCAAAAAATTTATTTTTCACCTTTTGATTTAATATAGCACAGATATCCCATGAAGACAACGCTGCAGTTTATTTATCCGTATCGATTCTCATGCCATCCGCTATTTTCAGACTGTTCAGTATTCTGTAAATTTCCTCCTGCGAAAAGTCTCCGTACATGGTCACAATCAGATGTGTTTTTTCCGTATAAACCTCTGCATCGGTGCGGGTTCCTCCTTCAGATCCCGTTATCTTCTGCAAAAGAACCTTTACGCCGTCATCCGTCTCATAAAAACCGGCAGAATCAGCATCCGACTCCACATAATACATATGGTCGGCAGATTCCGTACCGTCCATATTATATTCAATACTGATGAAATCCCCCTGTTCATTCCTGTACCCGGAAAATATCTTAAATACTTCCAGGTCAGTATCATCTGTCAGGCTGTGCCTGTCAGCAAAGCTTTTTGCATCTCCAGATGTATAGCAGAATACGGCACCATATTCCCCGGCAGCCGCCGGATAATTTTTCTCCACATAAGACAGATCAAAATCTGCCGAATAATCCCTGAAAGCATCTGACAACATGGGATAATCATAGATCACATCCAGCTTTCCGGTTTCTCCGTCTTTTTGCGTCAGCCGGCGCGTCCACAGAGTTTTATCCGTTCCCTGCTCCAGTACCGCTCCTTCCGAAGCAGGCAGAAAACGGTCGATCCACGGCTGTGCGCTCATATTTTTATAAATGTTTTCATCAAAATACCGTTCCGGCCGCAGCAACGTATCCCAGCCTTCTTTTTCCGCTTCAGTATTCAGTTCTTCCCGACTGGCAAACATTTTTGGAAATACCTGTTTTACCAGAAGCCCTGCTGCACATGCCGTTGTGGCTGACACGCAGATAACCAGAGCAGCTGCGGCTGCCCACTGATAAGGACTCTTTTTTCTGTTCGGGCCCGCATGATCCTCCTTACGGGCAGAGCGCATCAGTTTTTCCATGGTATCCGGATCCGGACGGATACTCTCATTATACTTTTTATATTTTGCTTTAAACATAGTCATTCCTCCTCCAGAATATCCCTGAGCAATCTTCTTGCTCTTGTAAGCTGTGTCCGTACCGTGGATTCCCTGCGTTTTAAAATCCGGGCAATCCCGGCAGTTGAAAGATCCTCATAATAAAACAGATGTATCACCATTCTGTAGTCCGGCGGCAGCTTCTGAAGTTCTCTGTACAGATTGAGATCCTCCTGTGTTTCAAAGGGAATCTCTTTACTCTTCATGATGTCTTCTGTCAGTTCCGTTGTTCTCTGTCTCCATGCAGAACCCAGCAGTTTTGCTGAGCAGTTGACAGTAACCCGCAGTAACCATGCTTTTCTGTGTTCTTCATCACGAAATACCGGCTTTCTGCGGATATACCGCAGGAAAACTTCCTGATATATTTCATCTGCGTCAAATGAGTTGCCTGCCCGGGCAAATGCAAGGCGATACACCATGTCGGAATACCTGCGGATTACTTCCTCCGCATTATCATCCGTACGAAATGATCGTTCTTCCATGTGATCTCCTCCTTTCACCATTAACACCCTCCGGGCATGCAAAATGCTACATGAATAATCATTTTTTATCGATTGACCGTTTTTTACCAGTATAAAGCAAAAAAACAGGGATACAAGTCTTTTCGGAAACTGTATATTCAAGACAATATATTCCGAAAAAATCTGTATCCCTGAAAAAATCTGCTGTATTCCTGATTTTGCAGACCTCTTATCAGGCCTCAAACCAGTTCATACGTCCGTAGAGCTTTGTGATGCGCAGAATTTCCGCCTGAAGCTCCTCTGTCAGTTCTTCCTCTGTCAGACGCCATCTCCAGTTGATGCCCACTGTGGAGGGTTTATTCATACGGCAGCTGTTATCATATCCCAGATAATCCTGCATGGGAATAATACATGTTTTTGCGCTGCTTCTCATGACAAGACCGATAAAAGATTTATACAGCTCTTCTTTGGGAGTGTACTGATCCATGAGATAATCTCTGGCCATCTTCCGTTCCTCTTCCGTGATGCTGTCAAACCAGCCCGCAATCGTCTCATTGTCATGAGTACCTGTATAAGCCACACAATTCTCAATATAGTTGTGGGGCAGATAATCATTGGCCGAACCGGAGTCACGGGAATCGAAGGCAAACTCCAGCACCTTCATACCCGGGAATCCGCTGTCACGTACCATCCGGCGCACGGAATCAGTCACATACCCCAGATCCTCCGCAATAACCTCATGCCAGCCCAGACACTGCTCCACCCGGCGGAACAGATCAATCCCCGGTCCCTTTTCCCAATGTCCGTTCACCGCGGACTCTTCGCCATAGGGAATTGAATAATACTCATCAAATCCGCGGAAATGATCGATACGGACCACATCATACAGCTGGAAACAATACCACAGACGGGAAAGCCACCAATCATACCCTGTACTGCGGTGATAATCCCACCGGTACAGCGGATTGCCCCACAGCTGGCCTGTGGCGGAAAATCCATCCGGAGGACAGCCGGCCACCGCAACCGGCACATTATTCTCATCCAGCTGAAACAGCTCCGGATGAGCCCAGGTATCTGCGCTGTCCATAGCCACATAAATGGGAATATCACCGATAATCCTGATACCTTTGCTGTTTGCATAGGCTTTCAGTGCTTTCCACTGTCTGAAAAACTGAAATTGCAGATACTGCTGAAATTCAATATCAAAATACAGTTCTCTGCGGTAATAATCCATGGAATATCCCCAGCGCAGGCGGATATCCTGCGGCCATTCATTCCAAGGGCTGCCATCAAAACGGTCCTTCACCGCCATGAACAGAGCATAATCGGAAAGCCACCACTGATTCTCAGACACAAAGCGCTGATACTCCTCATTCCGGCTGATATCACTTCTCTCGTAAGCCTTTCTCAGGAGAGGATAACGCTGTTTATAAACAGTTTCGTAATCAATATCCTTTTCATCACTGCCCCAGTCAACACTGTCACATTCCTCTTTCGTCAGAACGCCCTCTTCAATTAAAACCTCCAGACTGATAAAATAGGGATTTCCTGCAAAAGTGGAAAATGACTGGTAAGGTGAATCCCCATAGCTGGTACATCCCAGCGGCAGAATCTGCCAGTAAGTCTGTCCCGCCTCCTTCAGCCAGTCCACAAAATCATAAGCACTTTTTGAAAAACAGCCGATCCCGTATCGGGAGGGAAGGCTGGTAATGGACAATAATATGCCCGCTGCTCTGTTCATACTCATTTTCTCCTTTCGTCAGCACTGCACATTCAACAGTTCCAATTAATATTCAGTATCCCGATTTTCTGTATCTGTCATATGTGCCGTTTCTACAATAATACCAAAATGATCCGACACAACGGAACCATTTTTTCCATTAAAAATAACATTGGAGCATGCAATCGGAATATTATGGCTGCACCAGATATAATCAATACGCATCCCTTCCATGGAATCAGCATCATCAATCTGATCACGCCAGCCATCGATAACGGTTCCCACTGTAATTCCACTGTCTTTCTGCTCAGCCAGAAGATAAGTGTCCTTCCACCCGGTATTCTGCAGCGCATCATATCCCTGATTTCTTACCGTATCAGGACTGTTGAAATCTCCCATGAGCCAGACCGGACCATCATTCCGTTTCTGATACAGAATATCATTCAGCACCTTCAGCTGGATACTGAAAGGCTCTTCCTCATCGTTCCACCACCCCATATGTGTTGTGTAGAACCAGCTGTTATCTTTTTCTGTTTTTATCCCCAGTGCCATGCGTGTTTTCCAGTTTCTGTAATCATGTCCGAGACTGATATAAAATGAATCCGTGGCAATAATTCTGGAATTCAGACTGAAAAATGCCATTCCTTCATCGTATTTTCCATAGCCCAGTTTTACGGGAAGCCACGTCCAGCTGCAGAAAATCCCGGCTTTTTTAAGAAGCCCGGCAATCTTCAGGGCATGATTATCCTGTCTGAGCAAAATCCCGGTATTTTCCACAGGAACCCATCCATCTGCTTCCTTTTCATCTGCCGCAGGCGCGTCAGCCGACTGATTCACCTCCTGCAGGGCAATTACATCCGGCAGTTCCTCTTTTATGGCTTTAATAAATATTTCCAGCTTCTGCAGGTAATTTTCTTCCACAAGACTATGGGTGTTTAATGTCAGAATCTTCATAGAACATCCTCCTTTGACTGCTGACCGGCCGAAACGGTCTCCGTTCCGTTCCGGCCGGTAAATGCTGCTCTGCAGTTATGGTATTTACGGTATAGCGTACCTACAGTATATCATTAATATCGGATTTCAGCACATCCGCTTTCGGACCGTAAATGGCCTGAATACCGTTATCTTTTTTTACAAGTCCCAGAGCTCCTTCTGCTTTCCATGCAGCAGCATCAGCTACTTTTTCCGGATCTTTGACCGTAACCCTCAGACGCGTCATGCATGCATCCACAAGAGTAATATTTTCACGTCCGCCAAGTAAAGCAATGATACGTTCAGGCTGTCCGCCGCCGGAAGCTTTTCCTGAAGAAGAGCTGCCGGAAGCACTTTCTTCTTCACCTGCTTCATCTGTATAATTTCCAAGACGTCCGGGAGTTGCAAAGCTGAACTTTCCGATCATGAAATATGCTACCACATAACCGATAATGAAGAAGGCAGCTACACAGATAACAAAATTAATAATATCTCCGCCCAGACCCGCTTTCAGGGACATGGGAACACGGGTAAGAAATTCCAGATTACCGAAAGAATGAAGTCTCAGGTTGATCACACCGGCCATGGCAAATGCGCATCCCTGAAGAACTGCGTAAACTACATACAGAGGCAGTGCGCAGAACATGAACATAAATTCCAGAGGCTCTGTAACACCGGTCAGAAATACAGCCAGTGCAGTTGAAATAAACATGGAACGATAGCTGTGACGTTTATCAGCGTCAACTCTGCGGTACATGGCCAGAGCAACTCCCAGAAGAAGTCCGGTAGCTCCGATCATCTGACCCACTTTAAACCGGGCAGGTGTAACAGTTTCCAGGAGAGTCTGATAAGAAGCCATATCTCCGGCATCCTTAAAGTTGATCAGATCAGTTACCCATGCCAGCCACAGAGGATCCTGACCGAATACCTCAGAACCGGCATTGATACCTGTCTGGATCATATAAGTTCCTCCAAAGGATGTGTAATTCATGGGAATCGTAAGCATATGATGCAGACCGAACGGCAGCAGCAGACGCTCCAGTGTACCATAGATAAACGGTGCCAGCACCGGTGATGTGGAAGAAGAATTCGCAATCCACACACCGAACGAATTAATACCTGACTGTACCACCGGCCAGATCACTGACATAACCAGAGAAATAACAACGGAGTAGGCAATAACAGCCAGAGGAACAAAACGTTTGCCGTTGAAGAAAGATAATGCATCCGGCAGCTTGCGGAAATTATAGAATTTATTGTATACGATTCCGCCCACAAAACCTGCAATAATACCAACAAAGACACCCATGTTCAGCGCCGGAGATCCCAGAATAGAGGTGAAATAATTTCCAACCACCATTTCCTGTCCAAAGAAGGAATGTACCACTGCACTGGAATCAGTCAGCATCTCACTGGTAACACCAAAAACCGCACCGGTGATCCGGTTGATCAGAATAAACGCGATAATTGCGGCAAATGCACCGCCGGCACGCTCCTTGGCCCAGGAACCACCGATTGCAGCAGCAAACAGAATATGCAGATTCGTGATGATCGCCCAACCGATATTCTCCATGGTGCTTCCCACAGTCATCAGGAAAGGCATATCCGCTCCTGCCATCTGAACCAGCTTTCCGATACTGAGCATCAGACCCGCCGCAGGCATAACAGCAATAACTGTCATCAGCACTTTACCCAGTTTCTGAAGAAAATCAAAATTAATACCGATTTTTTTCTTCTCTTTCTTTTCAGATGCAGAATTCTCAGAAACAGGCGCCGCTGCCTGTGCTGCAGCAGGACTCTGCTTAACCGGTGCAGCTTCCTGCTGCGCGCGCAGAGTAAGCACTGTATCTTTGCCTGCTTTTACATTCCCTTCGCAAACTTCCATCTTCATTTCTTCCGGGCTGTCGCAGATCAGTACGGGAGTAATCGGATTGATTCCTTTGCTTTCCAGAAGCTTCATATCAACTTCCGCTACAAGATCTCCCGCTTTTACCTGATCTCCTTCTTTCACATGGGGAGTAAATCCTTCACCCTGAAGTCCCACTGTTTCCAGACCGAAATGGACCAGAATTTCCACTCCATTCTCACAGGAAAAACCATATGCATGTCTGGTTGCCGCAACCGATGCAACTGTTCCGGTCACCGGGCTGTAAATCTTTCCTTCTGACGGGATAATCGCAATACCGTCACCCAGTACTTTATCCGAAAATACCGGATCAGGAACCTGGCTTAATGCAACGATTTTTCCCGATACAGGAGCAGTGACAGAGAACAGCGCGTTTTCTTTCTGCACATTCTTCATAAATATAATCTCCTTTCCTTCTGATGCATCCGATGCAGCAATCACTATGGGGATCCTCTTATGTATGTGATATTGCTTGCATCTTTTGCATTAATTTGTGTTGTTTTCTATGCAACTATATTAATATATTTGCAGAAATATTGCAAGCTTTTTTCGTCGGATTTCAGTATATTCTACATATTATACAATAAATCAACCTTTTAGTTGTGCATTTCGTCCATCAAATCACTTAAATATCTGTTTTTTAACCCTCGATGCATTTTATCTCATGGATGCCGTTTGCGTAGTTTAATGCAAATCTATTCCCTATTTTGCAAAACTATTTGCATATAATTTGCATTATCTTTTCATCAAAGTCGTTGACTTTTCAAATACCCTCTTTTAAAATAGAACACAGCAAAAAATGATTCACCGCATATCAGAAAAGGAGTCTTACCATGGCTGTTACAATCAAGGATGTGGCGGCGCTGGCAGGTGTATCACCTTCCACCGTCTCCCGAACATGCAATAATAACCCCTCCATCAGCAGGGAAACAAAGGAAAGAGTCCGCCGTGCCATGATACAGCTCGGCTACGAACCGAATTTTCAAAGCGGCAGTGCTCCCTGCCGGAACTCAAAGGTGATCACTGTCATTCTGCCGGCTTCCGGTCGTGAAACCTTCGAAAATCCATTTTATCTGGAAGCAATCCGCGGAATCAGTCAGTTCTGCAACCACCAGCAGTATTCCAGCAGCATCATCACAGGACAGGATAATGAAGAAATCCTGCAGGCTATCCGCACAGTTGTTCACAGCGGACAGTCGGAGGGCTTCATCATCCTCTATTCCAGACAGGATGATTCCATTATCAATTACCTTTATGATGAGGGACTTCTTTATGTTCTGATCGGTAAAGCCCATCAGTATGCCAACCAGACCATCTATATTGATAACGACAACCTGCTGGCAGGCCAGGAGGCTACGGAATATTTATACAGAAAAGGACATCGGAAAATCGCCTATCTGGGAAGTGCGGGAACTCTGCTGTTCTCCGCCGAACGCAGAACCGGTTATCAGATGGCACTGATGCAGCACGGTCTTCCCGTTCGTGATGACTACTGTATCGAAGTGGAGCAGATTCCCACTGATGACAACAGTGAAAAACTTCATGCACTGCTTAACTGCAAGGACCGTCCCACCGCAATCGTTGTCAGTGATGATATTCTGGCTGTCGCACTGGAACGGGTGTGCATTCAGTGCGGACTGTCAATTCCGGAGGACCTGTCCATTATTTCCTTCAATAATTCTCTGTTTGCACGGCTGACCTCCCCTCAGCTCACATCTGTGGATATCAATTCCTTCCAGCTGGGGATTGAAGCTGCTTCGCAGCTGATCAACCATATTGAAAATCCCAACCTGCTGGCCACCAAGATCATCGTGCCGCATTTTCTTATTGAACGAAGCAGCTGTCGTGAAATAAAAGCTGACGAATAGAACATGCAGAATGTGCGCCCGCCGGGCGCACTGAAAATGCCGGAAACCTCTGCTTTATGCAAAGATTTCCGGCATTTTCTATGATATGAATTTACAACATGACAAAATGATTGGAAACGGAACCATGGAGGTTTCACTGGCACTCCCTGCATTATTTGCCATAAATACTCAGGCTGCATGCGACTTTATACCTGTGGGGCTGGGACTGGCAAATGCCTGCGATGATACCATAAAAGTGGGGGTTCCTTCCGTCCTCACATCCAGATTTCTGACCAGCGCCATACGTATTTTCATCGCCTGGATTTTCAGTTTCGGACTTTAGGAATTCCTGTTATTCTTTCCACGCTGTTCTTGTCAAATCATGTAATATGTAGTATATTAGACTATCATAATATTCTTAACCGATTGTTTACTTCTTTCAGTTAAGAACTCATATTTTCAGGAGGATCTGCCAATGAAAAAACAACCACAGCCGCATGCGGCACGGAAGCCTCTGCTGCTTTCCATGCTGTTTGCCACCGTACTCATTCTGTCCCTGATCTTTATGTCCATTCCGGTACGGGCAGAAGAAGCTGAAACTGTCTCTCCCGGAAACTGCCGGGTATCCGCAGAAGATACATATGCCGTATTTTCCTGGGATAATCCCGGATATGATGACTGTTACTACCGGGTTCAGGCAGATAAAAACCAGAACTGGGATTCACCGGAATATGATTTTGAACAGTGGGAAACTTTCTGCGAGTTCTACGGCCTTGCCAGAGGCGAAAAATATTCATTCCGGGTTCAGACCGTCCGTGACATTGAATTTACAGATGAATACGGTTATGTTCAATCATCCACTGTCTGCAGCAGCTGGAGCCAGCCGGTCACCGTTCTCATCGCTTACAGTGCACCGGAACTGACCAGTGTGAAGTCTTCCGGCGCCAATTCCATTACACTTAAATGGAACACCGTATCCGGTGCCGATACTTACCGTATCTACCGTTCAACTGCTTCAGATGGTTCCTATACCGCAGTTAAAACTCTGACGGATTCAAACTTTGAAGGCTCTCTCAGCTTTAAAGATACAGGTGTAAAAGCCGGCACAAAATATTACTACAAGGTATGTACCTTCAACGAAGGCTTCACTTATACCGATGGTTATCTGTCTCAGATTCTTTCTGCCACTCCTGTTCCCACCAAACGGACTCTGACAGCGAAGACTGCCGGCTACAGCTCCATTAAACTCAGCTGGAAAAAAGGAGAAACCGGTGTAAGCGGATATGCCATTTACCGTTCCGGCTCGGAAAACGGTACCTATAAAAGAATCAAAACTATCGAAGACCGGGATACAACATCCTGGAAAGATACCAAATTAACTACAGGAAAAGCCTATTACTATAAGATAAAGGCTTATGCCGCAAACAATGATAAAAACTACTACGGCTCCGCAAGCTCTGCTGTAAAAGGAGTCCCTGCAGTTCTTGCTCCCAAGATTGAATCTGCCAAAATAACAGCTGTCACAAAAGCCGAGATCACATGGTCAAAGGTTTCGGGTGCTCACGGATATGCCGTTTACCGCGCTTCCAGCAAAAACGGCACCTACAAAAAGATTGCAACCATCAACAGCAGCAAAACCTTATCCTGCACCGCCACCGGACTGACAAACGGCAAAACCTATTATTTCAAGGTCAAAGCCTACCGGACAGTAGATGACAAAAATTATTACGGAAGTGCTTCCGCTGCAAAATCAAGGCTGATGAATAAGCTTGGTTATGCCGGTGAGTCCTACGAAAGCAAATGCAAGCGTATCTTCAAAACGGACTACTACAAGGAATACAAGACTTCCAAGGAAGCTTCTGCAGATATGACAAAGATTTCCGTTAAAGTATGGGATATCGATTCCTCCGGCAAAAAATATACCCGTACCATGACCTTAAGCGTTCATAAAAACATAGCCTCCACCGTAAAACAGATTTTCAAGGAAATCTACAACGGCTCTGAAAAATTCCCCATCCATTCCGTCAGCGGTTATTCCTGGCGGGGAGATTCTTCTTCTTCCGAGCACTGTGAGGGGCTTGCCATTGACATTAATCCGGATGAAAATGCCATGATCCGCAAAAGTGACGGCAAAGTCCTGGCCGGTAAATTCTATAAACCGGGAAAGAATCCCTATTCCATCCCTGCAGACGGCGATGTGGTAAAAGCCTTTGAAAAATACGGCTTCTCATGGGGAGACTGGTCAACAAAGAGAGATTACATGCACTTTTCCTATTTCGGAACGTGATAATTTCAAAATGTAATAAAAATACTGAAATGTATGCCCGCTAGGCGCACCATATGAAAACACCTCTGCAGGAATGAGGTCCTTACCGGACGCTGCATCATTCCTGCAGAGGTGTTTATTTTATCTGAACTTCAGAATAAATCAATCATTGTACAGTACCATTTTCCGAAGCAAACTGTTGAATCGCCTGTACAGTTTTCTCATACTGGGATTGCAGCGCTGCCATCAGATCAGGCATGTTCTCCCTGAACTGCGTCTGCTCCTGGCCCGGCCGGTATGCTTCCGCAATCCTGTTTGCAGTTTCATATAATTCAGAAAGAGCAAGATTTGCACAAACACCTTTCAATGTATGTGATGCTTTAAAAATCATCTCACTGTTTTTCTGATCCCACGCCTGCATAAGCTGCTCATATGATGGATCATTCAGAAACTTCACGATAAATTTCGCAACGATTCTGTCACTCATCAGCCTCGATTTTACTTCTTCATAATTTCCTATCAAATCATATAATTCCTGTACTGTCATTTCCTTCTCCCCCATGATATTTTTATTTTCAGATCTGTCAAATGGATCTGATTCTATGATACCTGCCACCTTCTGTAAAATAATCCTTGAACAATATGGCTTTGCCACAAAGTCGGCGGCACCGTGCGACAGAGCAGCCGCCCTGTCACGCTCACTGTCACTCTGAGTAGTTACGATAACCGGAATCATGATCGGCTCAGGCAGTTTCCTGATCCGGTCCAGAAAGGTATAGCCGTCCATTACAGGCATTATAACATCCATCAGAATTAATGCAATATCTTTATTGTATTGTCTGAGAATATTTAATGCTTCCTGCCCGTTTTCGGCTTCCACAATCCGGTACTGATCACACAGAATCGCCTTAAGCACAGACCGATTCAGCGCATTATCGTCCACAATTAAGATTTGCTTCTTTTGTGCCATTGTTCCAATCCTTTTTAATTTGCCGGCTTCACGCCTTACCCTCTTCATCCTTTTTCCGGTAAAATTCCTCCAGCGCTTCCCTGACTGCTGCCTCTTCCTCCTCTTTCATGAGCCCCCGCGTCAGGCTGATGGTACGGACCAGATTAAAGATCAGCATAACAAACAGCGGTAAAATTATCAACGGAATAAAAATCAGCGGATTTGACAGCAAATGAACGATAATACCCAATGTATGGGACACAAAAATCACCCTGCCGATCAGATCTCTCTCTGAAACAGGAGAACGGTCTTCCACCGTATTGGCATCTCCTTTTGTGATAAAATAACGAAGCTCTCCTTTCTGTTCAATGGCAGTCACCCGATGCGTATTTACTGCACCGTCAAGAGACGGCTCACGGGAAAAATAGGAGATCACATCACCGGTTTCCACCTGAGAGGCATCCACCTTATGTACTATAATAAATGAATCGGTCTCAATAGCCGGCTCCATGCTTCCCGTCATAACACGGAAAAACGAATAGCCGCAGATATCGGGCACATCGCCGGATCCGGTCAGTATCACCGTCAGAAGCATAACCACCGCCATTGCGATTACCAGAACTGAAACCAGATTCACAATACTCAAAATCATCTTTTTCAGCATAATAATTTCCCGGAAATCACTGTTCGACTTCTTCTGTTTCTTTTTCAGTTTCTTCTTCTGTTTCTTTTTCTGCCTTTTCTTTCATGTCATTTCCCTGTTCGTGCCGTTTTGTCCATGCCGCAATAATCCGGTTGGTCAGACGGTTGGCATCTGCTTTTGCCTCTGCTTTTGCTCTCGCTTTTGCTTCAAGTTCCGCACGTTTAAATGCCTCTTCCTCTCTTCGTTCTGCTTCCTCCCTCGCCTCTTTCTCTGCTCTGGCAGCCTCTTCTGCCTCTTTCTGTGCCATAACAGCAGCTTCCTCTGCCTTTTGCGCTTCCTGTATCTGCTTTTCCGATTTCTCCTGAACTGCCAGAATGTCTTTCTGCGCTCTTTGCAATATACTTTCTATCTGGGCTCCGGCTTCCTGTTCGGTTTCTCTCACACGTTTCTCAGCCTGCTGTTCTGCTTCTTTCACACGTTTCTCAGCCTGCTGCTCTGTTTCTTTCACACGTTTCTCAGCCTGTCTCTCTGCTTTCTCCACAAGTGCTTCGGCCTGTTTCCTTGCTTCCTCCACAAGCGCTTCGGCCTGTTTCCTTGCTTCCTCCACAAGTATTTCAGCCTGTTTCTCTGCTTCCTCTACCCTGGCTTGTGCTTCTGCGCGGGCCTGGTCTCTGACCTCTGATATCCTGGTCTCTGTCTGTTCCTGAAGCTCCTGCATTTCTGCATGTGCCTGGTTTCTGGTCTCCTGCAGTTTTTCTTCGGCTTCCTTCATCTGCAGCTCGGCATTCTCCTGAAGCGCCTGTATCTGGATTTCCGCCTGCCAGCGCTCATTTTCCAGCTGCATCCTGGCACTTTCACACGCTTCCTCTGCCTCCTGACGCCGGGCAGTCTCCTCTTCCAGCTTCGCTTCCGCATCCAGCTGTGCCTGAGTCACTTCTTCTATGATTACCTTACGGACTTCCACATCGGGAATATCGTAGTCATCCACGATCTGTTCCTCGATTTTTTTGATGAATTTAGGTTTGATCACACTGCGGCGCTTTACCGGAGCTTCCTCCAGCCTGCGCGGATCGTCCTCCAGCAGACTTTTAAATACGGTATAATTCATAATGAGGTTTGTATACATCTGAATCAGATATTCTTCATCGAATTCCAGCGAACTGTCTCTGGCTTCGATGGTATATCCCACCTCATCATATCGTTCCAGAAACTGCCAGAGCTTATAGCAGGTTCTGTAATTGGGATCCTTTATCATCAGATTGGTCCTCTGAATGGGACTGCGTACCTTTGAACAGCCTGCCATGAGACTGCAGAAGGAGCTGTTGCGAAGAGCCATGACCATACGTCTTACACGGTCGATCCGCATGAAGACCTGCATGTTCTCGCTGTCATTTTCCGCAAAGCTCTGACGGTTTCTGATGGTCATCTCAATCTTATATTCAATTTCCTCATAGGCGTCATCCACCTTATTTTCCATCCGGAGCACATTGCGGGTCTCATCACCGGTGGACCAGAAGATTACGTCTGTCCGCTTATCGATAAATGTCACAAGACGCTGGATCAGATGATAAATAAAACGGTTTTCATACAGATCAAAGCTTTCATCGGTGGTTACATTCAGAACTCTGGTGGGCTGAATATCGCCTTCTTCATTGCTGGCAATATACTGGGTATTCATGCTCAGATGTCTGACGCTGTCCGCAGTGATTTTTCTGGCCAGTGCCACCGGCACAACTTCCTCTGTGGTAGTTACAAAGCGTCGGGGTTTCTCAATAATGGTATTTATGGCATCCAGACTTTCCTCAATCGTAGTCAGCCAGCGCTCATCCACCACCTTATGGAGCACCTGATGTGTCTGCTGCAGAGTACTGGAGCCTGCCTGCACCATTTCAAACAGATACTGAAAATACCTGTCCTTTTCCAGTGTTTTCCCGATCCTGTTCACATACTTCAAATACAGATCATTAATCGTATTTGCCATTTTCTCTCCTCCACCCCTTTTTCATCAGTACAGATTCTGAATTCTGGTCAGATACGCCCGGCTGTCCGTCATATTGGATTTGCCGAATGTTTTTTCAATATATGCGATCAAACCTTTGATTTCATCCCGCACAAAGCTCACATTCAGACTTTCAAACTTCTTCAATACCTTCCGGGCAATGATATAGTCCATTCCGTCCAGCTCCGTGCCTCCGCAGGCCACATAAACCGGTACAAAATCATACATCTGCCTGATGATACGGTTGCCGAAGGCAAGCTGGAAACGGGTCTGGAGATAATTGTCCAGCTTCTCCATTTTTGCAAGAGTTGCTTCACTGATGGGATGTTCTGCTTTGGCCTGTTCAAACAGCTCCTTCAGATGCCTGCAGCTTATATGGCACCCGGGCTGCAGCTCGCATTCAAATGCTGCTGCACGCTGATTGAGTTCAATGGGCATGGCGCGGTCGTACACCTTATCGGTAATGGTAAATGTGGAATCGTCATTGTTGGCCGTACCCACAAACCATACCGTATCCGACATATGGATCTTGCCCCCGTCCAGCCTGACGGGATCTCCGGGCCATGCGGTGGGTACCAGATCCAGCACCCACTCCTCCTGACTTGGCATTTCCAGTACGGAAAGCATCTCCGCAAAATAATACTCAATACGGGCCAGATTCATTTCATCCAGAACGATAAAACCGGGATCTTCACGGTAATTTGCTTCATACAGAGCTCTCAGAAACTCTGTTTCATTAAATCGCTTGGAAAATTCATTAAAATAGCCCAGAAGCTCCGTACGGTCACGGAACGACGGCTGAATGGAAACCATAGTGGCCGGATTATACAGAAAACGGCTGAACGAATGAGGAAGACTTGTTTTACCTGTACCGGAAATACCTTCCAGAATCAGAATCTTGCTGGAAGCCATTCCCGCAATAAAACGCCGGATGATCTCCGGAGTATAGTGCAATTCACGTTTAACAATAACCGGTACACTGACCTTATAAGTCCGTTTTTGATTATTTACAGTTACTGTAAAACCTGCCTCAATCAGAGTAAATCGATTTCTCGTATTATCATAAGCATTTTTTGTAATACGAGGCGTTTTATTATCCAAAAGGTTTATGGAAGGCGGTTCTGCAGCTGACTGTTCGGCTGTCTGCAGAGTAAATTCGTTCTTATCCTTATCGTAGTAATATACCTTTGCCGTCAGACTGATCTGATAATTACTATTGTCTTTATAGTCTTCAAATTTGCTGTAGCCACCGTTGGTAATTACATTCAGGTAGTCTTCAATCACACCTGCATCCGACGAGTTTAACACCAGCACAGGAAGCTCCGGTCCACAGCCCTGCTCAGCATTGAAAGTAGAAACAACCGGTTCGGCTTTTCCTTCTGCATTTACAATCGCTGCAGCATTCGAATAGGAAACCAGATTCTTCTTTTCATTTGCACCGGTTTTCTGATCTGCCCAGATACGAGCCGCAACAGAACCATAAGTGTCCTCTTCTATTTTTCCAACAGCATCACCTGTAAGCAGCTCATTCACTCCATTCAATCGGAAGTTTGGATTTGCCGTCACATAGGGAGGCTTCTCATTATCATCAGATACGGAGTTCTCCGTTCCGGCATAATCGGCATAGGCAATGTAGCCGATATAGTTTCTGCCGGGTGTAGTATTTCCATCTGCTGCTGGAATTGTTACATCTTCCCTATCCGCATAAATGGAAATACCGGCAGCATACACCTGAAAATCATTACTATTTGCATTAATATTCATCCAGCCAAACAAACGTCCCTTGTTTGACCCGTCAATCGAGGTGTTTTTAATCAGAATATTAAATAAAAAATATTTTCCAGCTGCTTTTCCCACTAAACCGCCGGAATAAGTGTCGCCATACACTGTACTGTCTTCCAATTTGCAATCACTCATATGCAGTATGAAACCTGATGCAACGTAACCATACCCAAGAAATCCGCCGGAATTCTTACTGTCAATTTTCGAACTCTTCACTATATTACACCGTTGCATCGTGATACTGGTATTAGTATATCCATAACCAACAATACCGCCTGCATATTCGTAGTTGGAAATTTCACGGCTATTGGACCATTTTCCAGTTGAAATCAAACAGGATTCTAAGCAAATATCGTAGAAATACGTCGGATTAACACTACCAATTCGACCAATAATCCCCGCAGCAGCAGCATCATCATCTCTACCATTAGGTGTGGGACCATTTTTGGTATCATTTCCTCGAAGAATATACTCATTCTTAACAGAAGCATTAACATTAATAGACTTAAATCTGACAGAAAAAATATTATTATCTGTCACACTAAGTCCTGTTTTTGTATTAACATCCGGGGCATTGACTAAAACACGCATACCAACCCCACCAAAAATGCCGCCGGCAACCCCACGTCTTGCTTCTGCACAAATTGTAGAATCATTTCCTGTGATGAAATCATTATCCGTTACAGTACAACTTGCATAACAACCTGATCGATTGTTATTGGATGAAATTCCCAGTGAAGTAAACTGCGGCACAGCAGTACCATTACCTGCGAATACATAGCCAATCAATCCTCCGGCCGCCAGCTTCGCTGTCACTTCAACACACTCATAAGAACAATTACGGAAACTCGGGCCAAACATTGTATTTTTCGAATTTGACAGCAACACGCCGGGATATGATTTTACAGAACTATTTGTCATAGCCGACGCTCCAATCAATCCTCCGGCACTGTTATAGCCTGCAATCCTACAATTTTTTCCTTTTTCACCCTTGATACGGAGATTGGAAAACAGATAATTACTGATATTTTTATCCATATTCGGATTGCTGGAAATAATATCGCTCACACTTCCGATAAACCCGCCTACAGCCACACAGCTCAGTCCATCTGCATCTGAAAATGTACTGGTATCCGCCTGCTTTTGAACATCGCCATTGTCATTAATATACTGCAGGCTGACATTACAGTTGGCCAGGGTCAGATTCTGAGCAAATACGCTGTCTGAAACACCGCCGCTTTGCTTCTTTGTCCAGACAATGTTGAAGATTCCGCCCAAAGATGCGGCATGGAAATCATCATCTGCATATTCTTTAACATTTATACTGATGTTTCTGACCTCAGCATTCTGTCCATCAAAGGAACTGATGCGCATGACGACTGCGGAAGCATCCACACCTCTGGTTCCGGCAAAAGCAGCATTGGAAACATACCTTGCCGATAACCCGCGATAACCATTACCGTAGCCTTGCATATCAAAGCTGTTATTTTGCGCAAAATTGATGACGATACCATTTGTACCGCTGTCACAGATTCCGACGGTTCCCACATAGCCCGCATATCTGCTCAGAAGATAAGGAATATTGCTCTCTTCCCATACTTTTCCTGCATCTTTTTTTGCAGTTGTATAATCGGAAGGTTCCGTGTTTTCGCCAATATGATCGTAAGCTGCATTCCGGACTTTTCCTCTTGTATAGGCATTGGACTTTGTACTTCCTGCACCGCTGCTGACAATGGCAGAAAGAATCAGAAGACCCTGTGCACTGTTTACCGTTAATTTACTTCCATCCCAGCTTAAATCAGAGATGTTTTCATTAGACAGCTTGTTAATTTTATAATTCTTATCCCCATTATCCGGTACTGTTTCATTTCCTTCGTAAAACGCATAGCCGCCAAGCACACGGCCGATGACAGGGTTACGATAAAGCTGATGAGCTGTTCCTGTAATTCCCGTATCATTCGAACAGCTGCCGCGGAAGATTACGCCGCCGCCTGCAATCACGCCCACATAGCCGCCTAACGGAACCAGATAAGACTTATTTTCAGCTACTGTAATGTTAAAATTATTACCCTTCTGGACAGTGACATTCTCGATAATATTATCACCGCCAAGCACACATCCAATCACGCCGCCAAAAAAGGTTTTGGGAGCCTGCTCCGCAGCTCTCGCTTCTGTGGAGTTTTGCTGACTTTCCCATGATATGGACGGACTTTGATCCAGGACAATTGTCAAATCACGGACAACACTTCCATAGCTGTATTTAATAAAAGCCCTGGAACCGCCTGAAAGTGTTACTTTTGCACTGGCATTTTCACCTTTAATTACTCCCGTAAAAGGCAGACCCTGACCGGATCCATCCGTTCCGATGCCGCTAAAATCACTCAATTCAATTTGTCCCTGAATTTCATAATACGCATTTGCCAGATACTGCTGAACACTGATTTCTCCCTTGTAGTCTGTTCCCTCTGTATCTTGCCAGACATTACCGTTAAATATCAGTATGGTATCATGATTGTTTTCATCGGTATGATATACACCATCAGAAGCAATTCTCACCTGCCAGCCGTTGGATGCATTACCAGTGTTAATGTAATTTGCCGCTTCTTTCAACAAATTGGCATCCACTTTATAAGGATGTCCATAAGTACCGCATCCCTCCAGCAAATTATAGGACCGTACATTCACCGCCAGTTCGTGCCAGCCATCTGACAACAGATGCGCAGAATTCTGATTGGCAGGAGATAGTGCTACATAAGGAAGATCTCCTGAAAAATCGTTTTGTCCATCAAAATTCCCATTTTTTGACACAAAATACCCCGGCCCATATCCATCATAGTAACAACCCTGTTTTCCGGCATATTCTACCGTGGTGCTCAGTTCCTGACCATGAGTTGCATTATGCACATATGTATTCCCATTATAATCTTTATCTTTATAGAAATGATAGGTTGCAGATCCATTTTCATAGCGCAGACTGTTAAGCAGGGTGGCCCTGGTAAACACACCTGTTTCAGGCAGTCTGATAGTTCCGGCAAACTCGATGGTCACATTGGTTGCATTCTGCCCGCCCACATTACCAATGAGACTGGAACCGGCTCTACCCGTTTGGGCTGCAATAACGTAATTTGCCCTCAGCCCTGCGTAAGAGCCAAAAGTATTGATCAGCACAGGCGTATAATCCCCTCCAGGAGCTACCGAAATTCCATTTAAAGACACTGCTTTCGAGTCATCATCAGCATCCGCAAGTATAACCCTGCGAACAGCTGTATTACCTTCTTTTGCCGCTCCTTTCACAATTCCGCAGATCAGTGCACCGGAACCTCCATTTACAGCACCTACCAAACCGGCAAAGGTTACACCATTCACTGTCAGGATTTTCTCGGCGTAATCTTCCTCATCTTCAGCATTTGTCAGGTCTGCCTTAAAATTCATAAAGAGACCGCAATGCATGGTATAATGCTGGGAATGGCTTTCTGCATCTCCGCGGGTCAGTTTGTTTCCGTTTTCTTTTTCCTCAATCCTGTCATTATAGAACTTAACATCCGCATACTTCAGGGTAACATCCTCATTCGTGATGTTAATGGGATAGTAACTGAGACCTTCCATGTCAAAAGATGCTCTGTCTTGTGCCGAACTTCCTCCGATATTTCCGCCTGTCACATTCTCTATCTCAAAATATGACTTGAGATTGGAGGATGCGTAGCGATATACAGACCAGATAAGAAGCTCCTTTGCTGTATCGATATCTCCTCCATTACAATCTGTTTTTATCTTTGGCAGATTATAGTAATATCTGCTGTACAGATTCGTCTGCTTAGTCTGCCCAACTGTGGTGCGGTTCTCATAGGTATTACGCACACCATCCGTCATGTTGACTGTATCATTATCCGTCTTCAGTGAAATGATACCGCAGCCATTCTCTGTGATCTGATAATCGGGAGTATTGCTGCTTCTGCCTGCACAGGCGGTATAGGCAACAAATTCATCAAAGACACCACTTCCAAATGTGATACCAGAAGGCACCTGATATCCCTTTTTTGTCCCATCATTCCATTCCCAATGCTCCGCCATTTCCAGATACAGACCATCTATATTTGAAAAACTACCATTTATGGTATCTTTATATGGTCCGCCCTGGCATACCATCAGCCCCAATGCCGTTGCACTTCCCGCACTGATTGTCAATCCGCCAAGATCTGCGCTGCTTACCGTCCATTTGCCGCTGGCCCGGTATACAAGACCTCCCAGAGAAGATGTTCCGTTCGCACTCAGAGTACTATTCACAACAGTCAGACCGTCAATTTGTACATCCGTATCGGCCCAGATTCCCCCCAGAATACCACCCATTCGATCACTGGCAGTACCTGACAGTTCAAACCCATTAACTTCAAGCTGCTGAATCTTAATCGTTCGTTTCCCGCTGCCGCCAGGGAAAATGGTTCCGATCAGACCACCGGCATAAATATTATTAATACTTTTCGTATATTCGATCTTTCCCCCGAGGACTGAGCCATTTCCACCGCTGCCCTTCACACATTCAATAGTCAGATTGGAATCCTTATCTACAGCACCAATCACACCACCGATATGATTATAACTGCCATTCCCGATACTGTTCCCAGTACTTGATACGGTAATATGAGATTTCTGCCCCGCATTTAAAGTCAATGTTGTACTATTCGAACCGGATACCCTTCCAAAGAGCCCGCCTGCATATAATATTCTGTCTCCATTTGCATAAATATTAAAAGAAACTTCTGTTGACACATTGCTGATAGGACCTGCATTCGCAGCAGCACAGGACAGGTGTGCCGCCAGTCCGCCGGATACTGTACCATCAGCTGCAGCATTCTGATTATTGGATATTCTGATGCTTCCAGCCAACGTAAGATTCTGAACATCTGCACCACTGGACAGCACAGCAAACAAGCCTGTCGCATTATGTTTGTAAATACGACCGTCTCCCTTGTTTACTCCTGTTGTGTTTCCTCCATTTACGGCACCGATATCAAGGGTAATTTTTTTGCCATTTCCATCAAAGGATCCACTGAATGTATCATTTTCATCATATACATCCCGAGTCAGTCCTCCGATTCCCGATCCCCCCATATCAATATCAGCATTAAGCTTAATCTTACATGTCTTCAGCTCAGCCCAATTACTCGTTGTAATGTCGGTAACAGTCGAAAAATAACCTCTGGACTGCCATGCCAGTGCAAAAGCTGCATAATCCAGGGAGCTTGAAAGCTGATACTCGTTTCCTGTTTTCCCAAGCGTATAAAAATCCACAGAATAGTTCTGATTAACAGATAAAAATCCATCAATACGGTACATCTCCCCATAATTTCCGATATCATCAAGCTCCATTCCGCCTAATGCAATATACCTGTTAATCGCAACCCCAGGTGCATAAATTAAAGAACAGTCCTGCTGACCAACAATCTGACCGGAGGTGGCATTGGTCGTTAAAGGACATTCCGATAAATCAAGACTTGTTTTCAGATATACAATACTTCCTTTGTGTGCAGATCCTGCAACTCCACCTCCGCCCTGATTATTAATATAGCTGCTGGTACGCACTTTCACAGAATCTGCAATCAGAAGCGCATGATCTCCTGCATATGCCGTCACACCGCCAAAACCGCAGTCAGCGGCTAATGCCGTCTTCGGATCTTCAATGCTTGTTGTGGTGTTTTTCACATCAACTGTTACTTTTTCCTGTTCAGCCACAATACCGCCAATATATTTTGGATATTTTGCAGTATCATTTCCAACTCCGATATTGGAAGTAACCTGGCAATAAGCCACTACAAGCGCATTTCTTCCTGCCCCGTCATCAGCTGTACAAACTTTACCGGCGATTCCTCCATATCTGGTTGTGTTTGCAGCTGTTTTCAGCGTACTGCCGATCGTAAGACTATTTGTATCTGTACCGGTCAGTACACATTTTCCGTTTTCATTCAAGGTAAGGGTACCAAATATACCTCCGCAATACTTCGAACCTGAAACCTCTGCCGCTGCATTATCTCCATATGTTACACCAGCCAGAGGATTAAATTCACCTGTAATGGTACAATTTCCGTAATACACACCTGTATTTGATGCGCCGTCTGCTTTCACAGAATTAAGACTCACATTTGCATTTGTCCCAAACAGACCTGTGTCTGTGATAACAACTCCGGCAATACCTCCTGCAGACCCGGATGATGCAGTTAACTCTGTGCTGTTTTTAATGCTGCAATTCTCTTCAAAGCTGATAGTTCCACTGGTCATGGAACCAATCAGACCACCGGCATCCGCACCTGTTAATCTGGTGTTTAAAGTCAGATTCTGGGAAATAATCAGTTCTGTATTTTCCTTCATGCTTCCCACCAGACCGCCGACACTGCCAGTAGCCCGGAGATATACCACGCCATTCAAAGACAATGTTCCGACTTTCAGCCGGGTACCTTTTTCCATTTTACAACAGACAAGCCCTGCATCTCCCTGATATAACTTCTGATCAGCAGAGTCAACCGCACCTGAATAGTCTAAAGAAGGCAATGTCACAAGCCCTGTTCCTCCAGTCAGCTGCTCGATATAGGGACTGAAAGAAGTTGATCTGTATACAGGCATCTTAATCTCATGCGGTTCAGAATCTGCCACCAGTTTCTTTGTAAGAATCGGTTTATCATTTGTACCGGTCCAATTGATTTTAACATTGTTTAAATCTGCATTTGCACCCAATGCTTTAAAAATTGTTTTGGAAGAATTGAGCGTAATGCTCTCGCCTGCAAAGTTACCCATAAACGGGAAATCATTGTCACCAAGTCCATCAAAATCAGCTGTCAGATTTAAACTGCCCGAAATGGAGAAATAAATCTTCCAGTTCTGATAATTATTATCTGCTGTCTGACTCTGCTTTGAAAGCAGTTCAAGCGCTTTCCCACCACCATTATCTCCAATTGTTAGTGTAATAATCCCCTCAGCATCCTTTGTAATCGTTGCCGAAACATTATTAGCATTCAGAACATCTATAAACGCATCTGCAAAGGTATCTCCAACATGAGAAATCGCATTTGCGGCAGCGACTGCCGGTTTTTGATCCACCAGAACTTCCTGTTCTTTACTTTCTGATGATTCAGATGGCTCCTGCGCCTGGTCTGACTCAGGAAGCTTTTCTGATACAGACTCTTCCTCCACAGAAGAATCTGTATCGGATTCTTCATAGTCAGGAGAATCCAAATCACCGGAGACCGCATTATCATTCCCAACACTTTCATAATCCGCTGCTGATGTTTCAGCTATCTTCTGCTGTTCTTCTGTATTGCTCTCTGCCAGGGCATTAAATGGTACTATATTGACCACCATGCATAATGCAAGCAATATGGCCATCCATCTGTTTAAACATTTCATAAATAAAACCCCTTTTTAGGTGTTGAATTACTGTGTTCCATTCTGTTCAGTCCCGGATTGCGTTTTCAGACTTACAGTAATTGGTATATCACTCCAATCAGCCCACTCCGGTTTTTCCGCATTATGATTAAAAAACTGAATCAGATAAGAACCTGTCGCATCATCTGAATTCATAGGTACAGTCATCGAATACCAACCGGTTTCCTCTTCAACAACACTTTTTCCTTCTTTGAAAAAAGGATCAATATCGAGCTGTGATGCATCCCACGTAATTAATGCATCCCCTGCTCCGCCGGAGATAGAAAATGCCAGATTATATGCATCAAAATTATCCGGTGTTCCCCTGGTACTATCTGTAAATTCCCATTTAAGAGTTATCCCCTGGGTAGCAGCATATTCAATGGGAATCAGGATCCCATTCAAAATCCTGTTCTGGGTCACCGTAGGATTGTCCGGCGTTACTGTAACCCAAAGTTCAACATTATTAAAATCTCCATCATCAAAAGTAAATGAATAGGAATTGGAAGACTTTCTTCCACCCGTAAGACTGTCATTAAAGCTTACACGGGTGCCATTTGCAGCCGTTTTATTCGTTTTACCATTTGAAATGATGTACTCAAAGCCTTCTGTGCCATTTTTTATTTCAAATTCAATTCTATAATCAATCTGTTTTTCATTAAACAGGGTTGTTTTCGCCTGATCATAATTACAAACCTGAAAGGTCATTTTCCTTTCATCTTCTCCCATCGGGTAATAGTATTTCTGTGCGGGAGTGTCACCTGCTGCACGATATAACTTGTCTGAACTGAATCGAATGACTTCATTGTCCCGATTTCGAACAACGCTTCTCTGGTGATCCTGGCTTGTGTAAATTGCAAGGGTTCCCCCAATCGCAGCAATCAGCACTCCAACCATAAGACAAACAGATAAGATTCCTCTTTTTTTTGATAAAATGTCATTCTTCATATCCGTTCCCTTTACTCATTAATATTCTGTGCCATAATATAGAACAGATCCGTTTCTTTTGTTTCTTCCTTCCAGCTTATTTCAAGATAATAGTAAGTATAGTAAAATATTTTTTCTGTTTTTGTGGCTACATCAAATTCTGTTTTTGTATCAGAGGTTACCTTTGTCCAGCCGGACTGCCATTTTTCCTGTACCGCACAATTTACAGCCAGCCAGTATAAAGGATAGGCATGAGTGTTTTTCACATCATTTTTGTCCGAATAGTTTTCCAGCACCTCTTCTGTCGCGCTTCCGGAACCTGGACTGCTCTCATTTACATACTCTCCTGAAACTTTGATATTTTCAGAATAGGTATATTTATTATCTCTTTTTGCTGCCGGATAAATATTGAATGTAAGGCTTGACAGATTTGTGGTATGCACAATCTCCAGCTGATGAATCGGGCTGGTACTTTTTATACACAAAGGGCGCAGAATATGAATAGTTCCATCGGGATCCTTTCTATCATTTGTATTTTCCCTGTAATCCAGATCCAATTCTGTCATATCAGAACCGTCCACATCGGAGATTGTAATCGTATCAGGTTTTTCCAGGGCCAACAGTGTTGTCATTGAAGCATTCTGAACAAACCACGCATAGGTAATGCCAATCAGAAGTGCAATCAAAGCAATACTGTACCCCAGCAGCCATCTCATTTTAAACCTGTTTTTCATTCACCGCTGCCTCCCTCACCTGTACTGTTTTCCATCTGTGGTGACGTGCGAATAGTCAAATACAGATAATCTGCATTTGTTCCAATATACTCATCCGCAAGATCGTATGCCTTCGATCGGGCTTTCTCATCCAGAGACCACCGATCTCCACTTTTTTCCGCCAGAAATATCGAATTGTAATAATAACCTGTTGTTCCTATCCGTTTGATATTCTCCCCATCAATCTGTCTTGAAACAAAAGGGAAAAATAGATTATCAAACTCTTCACTGCCTTCCGCATATAGATCATTCTTATCCGTACGATGTGAAACCATGTTCTCGTATCTCTTCGGCCATATCCAGTAAATAGTATAAGGATAAGGAACACCAGCCTCTGCATTTTCAGGCAGAGTCACAGTAATTGAATTATCAAATATTCCATCAGAAGCCGTATCATACATCCATCCGGAATAAAATCCTTCTTCATGATTTTTAAAAAGGAGAAGATGACCTTTAAGAAGGGTTGTCAGTGCCTCATCCTTCACCTGAACGGCAGCATTATCAGAGGCATCCTTTTTATACCCGGAAAGACCTAAATAAAGCGTCACCGTCTGTGAACCATTACATGTGGGAATCAGATAAAATTCAATTGAACCGCATGCTCCCGGCAGCACGCTGTAGTTTTCCTCCAGCCTCATGGCAATTTCACCTGCATCCGTATAGTAATACTGGATATTATTGTAGACAATTGACTCTCCATCAGGCAAATTAAATGTATTCTTTTCTGCAATCTGCCTTTCACCCCTGCATGCGATCCGGATAATATTCTGCTCTGCTCTCACAGACATTCCTCCGCCGCTTACACGGGTATTGCTGCTGAACCACGCAATACCCCCAATCAGAAGTGCACAAAAAGCAGCCAACACAAATACCCCGCTCTTCAAAAAAATGAACCATGCCGATTTGATTTTCCCGCTGCGCGCCTCATCAGAATCCCTGTAGTATTCTGCTTCCATGAGCTGAATATCTTCATTATCAGTATCTTTATGATTGTCCATCAAATATCAGCCCCTTTCAAAAAGTTCATTCGTTTTGTAACATACTGCTCATTTATTCTGAGTAAACGCACGAAAATCATATAACTATGCAATGAACATACAACACAAAGTAAAAACATCCTCTTGATTGATACGGTATAATTGTAATAATGACAAAACAATGTACACAAATCAAAAAGAGGATGTCCATTGCAAATAGTATACATCATTCTAATGAAGTTACAACTTTTTAATATTTAAAATACTCTGATTATTTTTATCCAATATTTGTAACCGTTACCCGATTATCATCATCATCTCTGTTTTTTATGGTTACAGAAGAAAACTCATTAATTTTACCAAATCAGATTTTCACCCTAGTGTGCCAGCAAGTTGATTTCTAAAGTAAAATCAAAGAAAATTGTTTCTCAAAGGTCAGGGTGAAAACACCGGATTTTCGCAAAAAACTTTATAAGTATTGATTCAGAAATCAATTTGTCAGTACACTAGGCCCATATTCTTAAATAACGGGGAATCGAACAGTTCCAAACTTGAGAAGACCCTGAAAGACAGCCTTGGTTTTCACTGTAGAAGAACATGAAATATCATATTACTATTCAGAATCACGAAAAAAATTACAAATATGGTTCTAGTCATCAGTAACGCTTAAAATTTTGTATCACCCCGCACCAGATACCACAACTACCAAGTACGGGGTGATTGATTAAATTACAAAATTAGGATAGAATCATGAACCGTCCCTACTGAAAGTCATGGACAGTCCCTATTGTCTCATTTTAAACTGTTGAAGAGAAGTTTATAGTAACTGTAAGACCTTCAGTTGCGAAGTTTTCAGAATAAAGTAGGGCATCTTCACCTTCAAACCAAATATAAACCTGAACGTCTACACCGCCGTTATTAGAATTTCCTTTTGCAGGAATTTCGGTATCCTCAGAAGCAAGAATATTCTTATTTGTAGCATCTTTACAAGTAACCGTACCAGCCTGGGTAGCCGTGTAAGGTGAACTTGCTGAGCCATCACCAGTGAATCCATTATAAACATTATAAGAAGTCTGATCATTAGCTACAGGGTCATAGATAAGTACATTGCTATTAAAAACAACTGCAACTCTAAGTGCCTCATTCATTGTGTTAGTATTAGTATTTCCAGTAACTGATACGCTATCTACAGTAAGCCCTTTTGCAGGTGCTGTTGCAGAAGTAGAACGAATATTGAAGGTCTGAACCATGTAATAATTTGTGGTAGTGTTGTCAACAGTCTTACCACCTAATTTTCCAAAATCCTGACCATTGATTGAAGTCTCAGTCAAACTCATCGTTTCGTAGGTTTCAGCTCTTGCATTACTAGCTGTAGCTGATACTGCACTTGCATGATACCAATCCTTAGTGTTAAAAGTAGATGTCGGAGCCAAGGAAATTGCACTAGCGGCACCAGTCGTAGCACTGGTTGCATAGGAGGCACTTGAAGCCCCAGAGTTTGTATAAGCTATTTCAATACCACCTTCGGCAGCTGCCTGAACTTGCATTCCGGTCGCTTCAACCCTATTATTACTCACAAACCACGCATATGTACTGCTTCCCAGCGCTACTGCTGCCGCCAGACACATGGCGACTGCTGCCATTAATTGTCTTTTTAAAGATTTAATATCCTTATTATTCATGCTTTTCTCCTCCGTTCTTAAACAGGTAATGTTTTTACAGCGGTTATTGATCGCTGTGTGTTTTTTTACTGATTCCGGCGGTTTTTCCATGTGATTTCTCCGCCGTTATAATAATTCGGGGCATCTGTACCTGCTGCACCGATTGGTTTATTGCCGGTGAGGGTGTCCGCTACGTCTTTTACAAATTTTGACAGAAGGCTGGTGTCGTCATCCAGCGTGGAATCGATGTTCATGCTGAATTCCACGGAGCCGCCGACGATGGAGTCCACGCATTCGGGGTCCTCTCCTTCCATCCATATGACAATGGTGTATTTATCCACATTTCCTACCAGAAAATTTTCTTCGGTATAGATGCACACTGTATCATGATCGACAAAACTGACACATCCCTCCTCCTCTTTGCCGTCTGCGGCCGGTTCCGCGTATATGATGCGTTCCCCGTTTCTCCATACTGCCACCCGGACTGCTTCTTCCGCTCCTTTTGCGGCTGAGTCCAGCACTACGGCAGCTCTGTATCCTACATCTTCCTTGCCTGCATTCCGCACATAATAGGTATAGGCCATATAATTTCTGCCATTGTGATCCCCGTCCACTTCATCAATATTGGCCGGAAGATCTTCCAGCGTAATATTGGTGGCATCCTGTACCACATTTGCAGTCAGACGCGCAGTGGGATCCGTAAAATCTCCGTCTGCAGATATGGCAATACCCTTGCGATACAGCTCCAGACGATTCAGATTTATGGTAAAATTACCCATTTTTTCCTGAGCAAAGGCCACCAGAAAAAGTATTGTCACCAAAAAAAGCAGTCCCAGCAGCCACAGGCGCTGCCTGTCCAGACGCAGCAGAGCCGCTCCGAACCTGCGGGCTTTCCGCCGGGGCATGTACATACTGACAATGCTTTCCGGGTCTGCTTCCTCTCCCAGTATGCCCATGATCTTTTCCAGTTCCTCAATTCGAACGATCTGATCCTGTTCTTTTTTATACTGCCGGCGTTTCTTTTTTCCCGGTTTCTTCCCCGGATCTTCTGTTTTCTCCGGATCTTCCGCTTCTCCCGGACTCTCCGGGTTTTCCTGAATTTCCGGTTCTTTTGATCTCCATTTTTTCATAACTTATATTTCTTCTTTATGTTTGCCACATAACTCTGTACCCGTTTCCGGTCCATCCCGTCAGAAAAACGGAATTGAAAGCCGCAGATATTGCGGTACAGGCTTCCTTTTGGCGCTTCACGCATCCAGCAGACCACAGATACGATATCCTCAATTCCCCTGCCGTCCTTTGCCGTGCCGATATCCGGCACTGTAATCTGACAGATTTCACCCACCTCAAAACGATGGTTCAGGTGTGCTGCCATACCTCCCGCAGAGATATCCAGGCTCATGCCTTCATCCTTTTCAATGATACCGTCTTCATTGGATGCCCATGTATCCTGCCTGTAGCGGATGGGAATGGCAACCTTAAGACGTTCATCTGTTCTCTGGAAAAACTGGCGCTGCTCTGATACACGGCGGATCTTAAAGTACCGGCGTATTCCTTCTCGGACAACATCATCCACATAGCCTGTCACGATCATGGCATTGCCGCCCTGATCCCCATAACGAATCAGAAGCTTCTGATTTTCGTCGATGGTAATCGCCTTCCCGTCTTTCATGGGAATGGATATCAGAAATGCCGATTCATCCAGTGCTCTGGCAAAAGTACACACCATATTGAAATCCGGTTCCTTTCCGATGGGTGCATCCAAAGCAAGTCTCAGTTTTGTTCCATTTTTTATCGTCAACGCTCCAGCCATATTTCCTGTCTCTTTCTTTCTTTTTCAAGTTTATGCTCATTATCAATATTCACTATCAGTGCTTATTCTGATAATCATTCCTGATATTTAATCATCCTATAAATTGTGTACTTTTTCAATCCACTATATTGCTCATTTCTAGCACCAAATTTACTTTTTGTTTAAAATTACACCTATTCTTATAGTGACATTGGGGAAATTTCATGGAAAAGTACCAATGCCTTCTGACCTGTTTCCCCATCTCAGTCATCTGTATATTCTGCCATCACCGTAAAATGCACAGCCTCTTCTGCCATTTTGTTTTACCAGATAAAGTGCACTGTCTGCTTCATTGAAAAGCTCAGAATGAAATCCTTTGTCTGTGAAGGCTGCTCCGATACTGAGCGATACGGGCGGAAGACCCTCTTCTCCAAGCCCAAGCTTCTGATTCATTTCCTTTATTTTATTCCGGATCATATTGCACTTGCCGGAATCCACATCCATCATGATCACTGCAAATTCATCTCCCCCGATTCTGGCAACAAAATCAGAGGACCGGAAGCTGTCATTTAAAATCTCAGCAACTTTTTTCAGTACCCTGTCCCCTGCTTCATGACCGAAGGTATCATTCACTGTTTTAAATTCATCCACATCAACCAGCATCAGAGCAAAGCTTCCCGGCTGTTTTTCCAGCCCGCTCCTGACCTGATCAAAAGCTCTTCGATTCATGACCCCTGTCAGTGCATCATGTTCTGCGTTTTTGCGCAGCATAACCTCATTGGCCGCATTGATTTCATAAATACTGTTATAGGTAAGCGCCAGATATTTGAATTCATAGGAACCGAGTATTTCCAGAGTTTTATTTTTATTGATGCAGTTTACATATATCTCACGGTAAACGCACGTTTTTAGGGATGTTCAAAAAAAGATAAGTATGATAGATTGTATACAGGAAAACGGTGACATATCCAAAATAATCCTGTACAATGGAATCCAGAAAAATAATCTGGAGGAACCAATGGAAACAAAT
>JAXDZY010000060.1:0-4477 GCA_034086685.1 Lachnospiraceae bacterium | reverse complement strand
CGGTACTTCGCTGAATGCACCGAGTAATATTTCTTCTGTATGATTTGTTTCCATTGGTTCCTCCAGATTATTTTTCTGGATTCCATTGTACAGGATTATTTTGGATATGTCACCGTTTTCCTGTATACAATCTATCATACTTATCTTTTTTTGAACATCCCTAAAAACGTGCGTTTACCGTGCGGTTATGCCAAAGTTGTATATCGTGGCATTGCCAAAAACATGAACCGATTTCATATCTTGTTTGCCAGTGCAAATCTCGTAAAGTGTTTCCGTGCCGGGCGGACTGCGGAGTTTTGCAGGGGATAGTGCGCCTATTCTGGGGAAATCCTCAAAGAATCACAGGATATGGATCCGGAAATCAGCTCATTTCAGCCTGCTCTGGGCAATTAATTGATATAACAACTAAAAAAATTTTACAAAGGCTGGTTTGATGACAGAATATCGTTATTAATCAGCGTTTCCCTAAAAACGGAAAATGCATATCTTGAAGATTCCGAAAGCTACCTGGCGGCAAAGGAGAAGAAATTCAGGGAAATCGCAAAGTATAATAAAAAGAATCGGAAGCGATAAAAAGTATATAATACAGCCCCCTGAAACCGGAAAATATCTGACGGTTTCAGGGGGCCGTTCATTATATTATCCCTGTACACTGTCCCTGTACAGTTTCTGGTAAGCATTGACCAGTGTCATCAGTGTTTCGGGATCTTTTCCGCCCACAGGAATTCCGTCCACGCTGTCGGCTACGCGAATCAGTGCTGTGGAGCTGGTGACAAGGATTTCATCAGCGTCCATCAGCTGATCCAGCGTAAATGCTGTTTCGTTGACGGGGATGCTGTTCTCCTGAGCCAGTGCCAGCAGATGCATTCTGGTGATGCCCGGAAGAATCGCCGGTGAGAGGGGCGCTGTCTGCAGCACGCCATCCTTCAGAATATGGATGTTGCTGTGGGAACATTCCGATACGATGCCGTCTTTGTGGAATACCGCTTCCTCACAGCCGGCTTCTTTTGCTTTCTGGGAAGCCAGAACATTGGGAATCAGATTGATCGTCTTGATGTTGCAGTAGGAATATCTGGTTTCCGGTGTGGTGATCAGATTGATGTGCTTCAGCTCTGTGGGAGGGCTCATCGGCTTGATCATGACAAGCAGGTTGGCTTTTACGTCGGCTGATGGGAATACATGGGCACGGGGCGCCGTTCCGCGGGAAATCTGCCAGTAGATCATGGCATTACCCGGGGCATCCAGCTTCTGCAGGAGCTCCTCCAGCAATGTAGTAAGCTCTTCCTTTGTCATGTCAAAGGGGATTTTCAGCTGCTTTGCGCTGCAGAAAAAGCGGTTTACATGGTCTGCAAGACGGAAGGTATGGTAATTGTCGGCAACCGCCACATCGTAAATACCATCGCCGAAGTATACGGCACGGTCATTGGCGGGGATGGTCAGTTCCTCAATGGGAGCAATGGTACCATTGTAATAGGCTACAGTTTTCATAACATGGTTCCTCCTGAAAATCTTTGGTAGTGGTAATTAATAATTTTTATTTCCGGCGCATGCCTGAATAAACGATTCGAACAGCGGCCGCATGGATTCATCTCCGGTGGCAAACATGGTTTCCGGATGCCACTGAACACCCAGCCCGTAGGGATAGTCTTTCAACTGAATGGCTTCCACCACGCCGTCGGGTGAGTAGGCAATGGGCACGATGTTGCGGCCGCAGTCCTTCACGGCCTGATGGTGATAACTGTTTACCATGATTTCTCTGTCGTACAGCCGTGAAAGAATGGAATCCGGCAATATGGATACATGATGCGAGATATCACCGTCTTTTGTTTCCTGAAAATGTTTAAGATAGGTACCGGGGATCTCGGAAAGATCCTGGTACAGGGTACCGCTGCAGGCTACATTCAGAACCTGGTTGCCCCGGCAGATTCCGAGAACCGGTTTGCCGGTTTTCAGCACCTTCTGCAGAAAAGGAATCTGAAGCTTGTCCAGTGAAGAGTTGGTCTGTCCCAGCTTCAGATGGGCATCTTCTCCGTAAAAAGAAGGTGAAATATCAATACCTCCGCTGAAGAGGAAGCCGTCAAAAAGTCCGATTAGTTTCATCTGCTCCTCGTCAGAGAGAATGGTTGGAATGATAACAGGGATTCCGCCGGCTTTGCTGACGGAAAGCACATAGGTGTTGCCGACGTGAGAGTGGCCGAAAGGTCCCTTTGCGGCGTTCAGATGTGCCATAATCCCGATAACAGGTCTCATAGTGATTCTTCCCTCCTTTGGTTTATCTTGATTGTGCTGCTTTTTATTATAGTCCCGAGGTCTTAAATTTTCAATAGAGAAGTGAACGGAGTGCAAATCTGCCTGGCTCTGAACAGTAACACTTCATAACTTTCAGGCGTGAAAGTTGTTGACTAGATGTTGCAAAAATGTTATCATTATAAGTAAAATTACAGCAATATTACAAAAAATGGCAAAGAGGTCGTTATAGAATCCAGGCTTGGGGTGCTGTGGTATAATGGCCCCTTTATTTTTGTATTTGCGTAATCAAAGCCGGTTTCGTACGCGTTGGCAGCTGTACGCGGAACGGCTTACATCATAACAGCTGCAAATTTAATGCGAGGAGGAAACGTAATGAAAAAAAGGATTGTGGCATTTTTGCTGGCTGCAGTTATGACAGTTGCCATGGTTGGCTGCGGAGGCGGCGGAAGCAGTGACAACTCATCAAGCAAAGAGGATGCAACACAGGGAGACGCAGCGAATGTCTCTGCTCAGGTGGAGATTCCCGAAGGAGAGTCCGTATCTCAGGATACCGACATTGTTGCAGCTGTTAACGTTGACTTTACAACTCTGGATCCCATGGATACCAGCGATACGCTGTCAGGTGATATCCAGCGTATGCTGATGGACGGATTATTCGGTTTCGATCAGAATATGAACGTAATTCCCATGCTGGCTACCAGCTACGAAGCCAATGACGATGCAACCGAATACACCTTTACTCTGAGACAGGGCATTAAGTTCTCAGATGGTACTCCCTGGAATGCAGAAGCTGCAAAAGCCAACTTCGACAGATGGGGCGACAAGAACCTGGGCTTAAAGAGAACAACTCTGCTGTGCAACGTACTGGAATCCTGCGAGATCGTGGATGAGTATACGGTTAAGGTAACGCTGGCAACACCTTTCGGTGCATTTATCAATACGCTGGCTCACCCTGCCTGTGTAGTAGTAAGTCCTACTCTGATTGAACAGGGCAACGAAGCATGTGCATCCAATGCCATCGGTACCGGCCAGTATACCTTTGTTGAATGGGTAGCAGGCGAATACCTGAAAGTGGAACTGAACAAAGACTGGTGGGGCTATGATGCAGAGATCTGCGGCGGCGAAGCACTGGTTGAATCCGATGCAGGTTTCAAGAGCGTAACATTCAAGCCCGTTACCGAATCCGCAACGAGAGTTGCCATGGTTCAGTCCGGCGATGCACAGATGATCTGGCCCGTACCTGCTGAGAATATTGATGCGTTAAAGGGTGACAGCAATGTGGTTCTCGGTGCAGAAGAAGGTATTGTTGTCCGTTATCTGATGATGAACAACCAGAAAGCACCGTTCAACGATGTAAGAGTTCGTCAGGCAATCAATTATGCAATTGACAAGGACGCTTACGTAGCGGTTGTTAAGAACGGCTATGCATCCGTTGCTAAATCCGTAATCGGATCTTCGGTACAGTACTACAAAGCCAATGAACCTTATGCTTACGATATCGAAAAGGCAAAAGAACTGCTGGCAGAAGCAGGTTATCCCGACGGTTTCACAACCAAGGTATGGTTCTCCAATACAACTGCAAACCAGAAACAGTGCGAATTCCTGAAACAGCAGCTGGAGCAGGTTGGTATTACAGTTGAGCTGGAAGGTATGGAAAGTGCGATTCTGAACGAAAAGATTCAGGATACCGATGCCAAAGGTGCTGACGCAGAAGTTGATATGTACGTAATCGGCTGGTCTCCTTCCACAGGTGATGCTGACTGGGGTATCCGTCCTCTGCTGGCAACCGAGTCTGAACCGCCTATGAGCTACAACATCTGCTACTACGAGAATGAAAAAGTGGACAGCCTGCTTTACGAAGCTCTGGGAACTGCTGATTCCGACAAGAGAGCAGCAGCATACGAAGAGATTCAGGACATCATCTGGGAGGAAAGCCCCCTTGTATGCCTTGCATCCGATTACAACACATGGGCAAATGATAAGAACATCATCAACATCGGTAATACTCCCGATGGCGGCCTGTGGATCAGAAATGCGAGAATGGCTGCAAAATAATATTTAACTAATCAATGAAAGGTGATGAACGAGTATGTTCAGATACATAGTGAAACGAATTATCGGAGTAATACCTACATTGATTCTTGTTGTAACCTTTGTATTTCTTTTTGTTCGAATGATACCTGGTGATCCGGCCCGTCTTGTGGCCGGTGAACAGGCGACACAGGAA
>JAXDZY010000085.1:0-4062 GCA_034086685.1 Lachnospiraceae bacterium | reverse complement strand
TCAGCCCTCCGCACTCATGGCCGTGAAACTCCACACATTTTTTCCATAATTCTTTTTGATTCATTTTATATTCCCCCGCTTTTATTTGCAGAACAGTTTTTTCCGTTCCATGTACAGGATATTATAACATCAAATATGGCCTGCGCACTACCGTTTTCCGGTAAATATACCGGCTTTCATATTTACAAAAGCAGCAGACAGCTGTAAAAAACACAATAAATATTTTTTCTCCGGAAAATAAAAAAAGCTTCCTGTAATGTCTAATAGATAGAAAGAGAAAAACAGTACTGATTTTTCCCCTGCAGTTATGATAAGATATTATAATTCATACAGAAAGTACGGAGACATCAGAGCAACACAGAGCAACAATTACAGAAAGGGGCGATGCAAATGAACGAACAGGAATTTGCTCTCCGGATTACTGAAATCAGACATAAACTGTATAAAACCGCTCTTCTGTACATGGGCAATGAAATCCTTGCCGTGGATGTACTGGACGAAGCGGTATATAAAGGACTTCGCAATGTAAAAAAGCTGAGACAGCCGGAGTTTTTTACCACCTGGATGACTCGGATTCTCATCAACGAATGTCATCGGGAACATAAACGCAGAAACCGTTTCCGGCCGCTGGATGAACTGCCGGAAACAGCCGTGGAGGAATTTGACAGTCTTCCGCTCAGGGAAGCCATCAGGAAGCTTCATCAGAATCTGAAAGATGTGATTATCCTCCGCTATTTCTCCGGATATACTCTGGCTGAAACTGCCCAGGCTCTGGAAATTCCTCAGGGAACTGCCGCCACCAGGCAGCGGAAAGCCCTTGCTCTGTTAAAACTTGATCTGGGAGAGGAGGATGCGTAATGAATCGAAATGAAGAATATAAAAAACTGCTGCGGGAACTGGAAACGCCCAGCCCTGCCGCAGAGCATACCCTGACCAGGGCAAAAGCAAAAAACAGAAGACGGAAATGGATTATCCGTCCTGCCCTTTCTTTTGTGTGTATTTTCGCCTGCTTCGTATTGCTGATCAATATTTCCGCCCCCGCAGCCTCTGCCTGCTCCCGGATTCCCGTTCTGAAGGAACTGACAGAGCTGCTCCGGTTCACTCATTTCAGTCCTTCCATGGAATCAGCCATTGAAAATGACTACGTCCAGCCTCTGGACCTGCAGCAGACGGAAAATGGAATCACAGTATGCCTGGATTACGTTATTGTGGATCAGAAACAGGTAAATATTTTTTATCATATAACTGCAGAAAATCCTGAAGAAACTGCACCGGAAGGACTTCAGATCACATCCGCCGGGTTCTATCAGGAAAATGGAGAGCCCGCCAGGGCCAGCATTGTGTGGAGCGGCCCTGTAACAGATTTATCCGGTGCTGATATAAAAACGATAACTGTTGATTTTTATGGTGAGGATACCTCAGTACCTGCAGTACTGCTTCTTAAAATGGATATCTCCCGTTTGAATACGTCAGAGAATCCTTCTTCCTGCCCGAACACTGAAACGGATAAAGCGCCTGTATCTTTTGAATTTACCCTTCGTTTTGATCCGCAGTTTTACAATACAGAAGGAAAAATCCTGGAGCTCAATCAGAAATTTGAACTGGATGGGCAGAAATACACTCTGGCTGCCGTGGAAATCTATCCCACGTATCTCCAGTTCAATCTGGAAAGTGACCCGGAAAACAACCTCATTCTGAAAGATCTTGAGTTTTATCTGACTGATGAAAACGGAAATCTGTTTGAGCTGAAGAAAGACGGCATTTACGCTCTGACCGATCCCGGTTCAGAGGAAGTTCTTTCCTACCGAACAGAAAGTCCCTGGTTTTACAGTGAGCAGGACTTTCATCTCGTTCTCACCGGTGCCGGCTGGAATGAGAAGAATGGCGAACCGTTTCTGCTGAACCTGAAAACCGGAAAAACAGAAGGACAGCCGGACTCTGTCACAGAGGTTTCCATTATTCAGGAAAAAACATGGAAGATAATTGATATTGCATCAGCATCATCTCCCAATGTCAATATGCAGATTTTCTCCTGCCTCGATGCTGACGGAAACTATTTTTCCACCAGCACAGGATTCAGAAAAGCATATGATCAGGATCCATCCGACCATTACCTGATCCACCTGCCCGAAGACTATGATTCTGATATTCTTTATCTCATCCCATATGCATACAGTGAATGGAGCGGGGAAGTATTGCTGGACTTTGATGCAAACTGACCATTTCCACGCAAAAAAATCAGCAGATATTTTCCGTCGGCTGTCCAAAAGAAGCCGGCGGAAAACTGTTCCTGCTGGTTACAAAAATAATCACTTTCCACATCAGGTAAAAACTATTCTTCCAATGGACCGAATTTCTGTTCCACCGCTGTTTTTATCAACGCAACAGCTCCGTCCACACCATAAACACCGCTGTCAATCATAAGATCTCTCCCCTGAAGCGTATTGAAATCACGATCTGTATAAAATGAGTAATAAGAGCTCCTTGCTTTATCGATTTTGGCAATCATTTTCTTTGCTTCCCTGATTCCCATATGAAACTCATTAATACAATTTTCCAGACGTTTTTCATAAGACGAATAGATAAATACATGAAGTGTATTATCTTTATTTTCCAGAATGTAATCTGCACAGCGCCCCACGATGATACATGGACGCTTATTGGCTGCCAGATCCAGAATAATGCTTTTCTGTACTTCAAACAGGCGTTTCTGATCCACAGGATTATACGATGCTCCCATAGGGTAAATCATTCTCTCGAATCTTCCATATCGTTGTTCATCATGCAGAGACAGCCCGTCAGCATCCACTTTCATAGCCGCTGCCGACATCTCTACCAGGTCCCGGTCATAATATTCAATTCCCAGCACCTGTGCAGCTTTCTGTGCGATTGGTCTGCCCAGACTGCCAAATTCCCTTGCAACTGTTATCACATACTTTTTATCTTCCATATCTGTCCTCCAAATATTCAGGCGGACGTGCCTGTATATCTTCCAAAATATATATCCTGATTTTTTATGAAAGACCGTTCAGTGAAGTCCCATAATAATCCAGAACAAAAAAAGCATTGATCCCTTCTGTTTTTACAAAAGGATCACGAATATCTTTTTCCAGAAGAATCTCAATTTTTTTCAATCGCTTAATCAGTGTGTTTCGATGGATATATAACGCATCCGAGGTTTCTGTCAGATTCCCATCTGAATAGAGATACTGCCTGTATGTTTTCAGATATCCTGTTCCGTTCTTCCTGTCATATTCAATCAAAGCGTTAAGTTCCCGTTCTGCAAAACCGATCAGTTCCTTTTCTGCTTCTGCCATAAAAGCTCGCAGTTTTCTATTTCTTCCATCCATTTCTTCTTTTGAAAAAGTCTGTTTTACTTTTTCCCCATTATGAATCATTTTTGTTCTTTCAAGTTTTAACATATCAAAACTCATATTATCACTCCTTCTTTATATAAAAAATATTTATTTTTTTGCTATTCTTTGCAGTTTTCCCCCTTCTGCGCATTAATTACAATTAATGAAATAAGCATCAGTACAATTCCAATGAAACCATCAGCACCAAGTTTTTCTCCAAACGCTGCAACACCTGCAACAGTTGCCGCAATTGGTTCTACAGAAACAATAATTGTTGCCCTGCCATTTTCCATTCCGGACAGCCCGTATGTATAGAACAGATTCGGCAGAATAGTACTTATCAGCACAAATATCATGCAGAATAGAAAATGTTCCTTATCTGAAAATACATATGAAAAAACAGGTCTGATATCAATCAGAAAACAGGTTCCCAGACTGGCAAAAGTCAATGTATAAATTACAATGGTCAGCGATCTGTATCCCCGTTTCAGTGCGTATCTGGTAAAAACCGTGACCAGAGCATAGCCCAGACCCGATCCCAGACCAGTCAACAATCCCTTTGCACTTATAGCAATCCAATAAATTAATGCATATATCCGGACGCATGAAACCATCCTTCACAATCAGAAATACTAATGGTAGAAAATGCCCTTTGAATGGCTGCTGGAAGTTCATTTACTACCCGCACCTTTTCCCTGCGAAGAAA
>JAXDZY010000083.1:0-41962 GCA_034086685.1 Lachnospiraceae bacterium | reverse complement strand
TCCTGAACTTTCTGGCATACTTTTCTTCGAAAACATCCCAGGGAATGCTGTCAGCCATTTTTATCCAGCGGTTTTCAGGATTCATATGAAGACCCAGAGGCTGATTGAAATCAAGGAAAGAATGCTGTGAATGATCAACGGATTTATACATGGCTTAACAGGCTCCTTTGTGTGTAATTTTTAATAAAACTGCAGGGAAAATGCCCCTTGAAGAAACATAAACTTTGCAGTTATATTAACACATAAATCGCTGTAAGTCAGTTAAAATCTGGACTACTGCTGTTAATCAGCAGACACTACTTAGCTCTGGCAGGAGCCTGTATAGAAATTATAGAACAGGATTAGAGAAATGAAAAGGAAATTTGAAGGTGGTGTGAGACGACAAAGATGAATGAAATAAAACATCTTGTTACTCTATGTGATTGTCATCACGAGATTCGTTATACGGCACGTAAGCTGAAAGCAATATTGGATCCTGAGTATCCAGGGTATCAGACAATCTATGAAAATCTGCAGCATATAAAAGAAAGAGGTGAAAGAAAATGAGTGAAAATCAGAAAGGTACTTTCACATTTAACCTGGAGTTACCAAAAGCGGATTACATGGACGTGTGTAAATTGTCCGCTGTTTATGGAGTAAGCGTAGAAGAACTTCTTGAGAATTTCCTCTGTGATCTGGTTTATGGAAAAGGTTCGAACGGATCAGATGAATGTTACCACGCCCGGAAATGGTTCGACCGGTGCTGGTTCGGTATGACTGCGGAAGATACATTTCTTAAATACTTGATCGAAAACGCTGATATTGATGATTTTGTGGAACGATACCAATGCCTGCAGGAATGCGAGGAAGAATTAAAGCAATTGCAGGAAGGGGAAGAGAAGGAAGCAGAAGACTGGAAGAAAGAAATCGATTATCAGCAGGCAAGATTGAAAGAATACTATGATGATTATGCCAATGATGCAGGCAAGCCTGAATCATACGAAGATGGAGTTGCCACAATTATGGAATGGTATAAGGATTCAAATTCCAGATTGGAGGTCATAGAAGAATAATGGAATTTGTTATGTTTATCAGTGGTTTAGCTGCAGGAAGCTGCCTGGGCTTTGCAGTATCACAGATAATGGCTGCCAATAAGATGAACAGACTGATTCAGCAAATCAGAGAAAATGAGCAGATAAAGATGCAGAAGCGAAGACGGCCTTTGCGGAAAAAATTTTTCTGTCCGAGTTGCGATGAGACAATAATGTATGAAAATACATATGATTCCGACGAAGGAGTACGTTGTCCATATTGCAATGAAATCCTTGAGAAAAATACCTGGTAAAAAGAAAAGGATTCCGATAGAACCGGAATCCCCTTCCAAAAAATACACCGGGTTATGAGTAAAAATCTTCCGATTAGGGATACCAGGGAGGAAGCTCAGGCGGATATTGACGCTTACGCAAAGAAGCGGTGGAGGAAAGAATGTAAATTGTGATGGAGGAAAATGGATATGTCTCCTTACATATGGGGTCCTTGCCTGCCTGAAGGGTTTGAAAGAACAGGGATGTAACGGGCCAGTAACTGAAGCAATAGACAAGATTCAGAAACATATAAATAAAGCAGCGCATGAATTATTGGAGGAATGATGGAATGAAGAATAAAGAATATTGGATCAATTGGGCAAAAGCAGCAGGGATCAGAGCGGTAAAAACCGTAGCGCAGGCAGCAATTGCCAGCATCGGAACAGCCGCGGCCATGGGAGACGTGAACTGGGTTTATGTAGCATCTGCTTCTGTTCTGGCCGGAATCCTGTCCTTACTTACAAGTGTAGCAGGTATCCCGGAATGCCAGAAACAAAAATATGAAACGGAGGATGATAAGAATGAGTAAAATTATTGCAATTGATGCCGGCCATGGCAGTAATACTGCAGGCAAACGCACACCAGATGGATATCGTGAGCACTGGATTAATGTCCGGTGCTCTTACTTTTTTGAACTTGCTGTAAAACGCTGTGGTTTCAAAACCATTCGCTCCGGTTGGGATGACACCAATGCTAAAGACGATCCGGATCTGTGCATCACATCCCGACAGAATGCGATCCGCGCGGCTGGCGTGGATGCGGCCTTTTCCTGGCATGCAAATGCATATGGGAGCGATTGGAACAGCGCCCAGGGCGTAGAAACCATCATACACAGCGTAGCTTCAAAGCAGGGCGATTCTGAAAAGCTGGCTAAGCTGGTACAGGCTGAGTTGATCAAAGGCACTGAACAGAAAGACCGTGGAGTTAAAACCGGTAATTTTGGCATGTGCAATGCCACATACATGCGGTGTGATGCAGCCATCCTGATTGAGATCGGATTTATGACCAGTCAGCTGGAAGCAGGCCTGATGAAGACGGATGCATTCTGCAAGGAGCAGGCCGAGGATGCCTGCAGAGGTCTGTGCGCATACTATGGCGTTAAATATGTTCCTGAGTCTGCTTCTGCGGATTCCAGCACCCCTGTAGCCTCTGATCAGAAGCCTATTTACACAGTTGGCAAGATTTATACCCTGCAGGTGGAGCTTAAAGTCCGGACAGGCCCTGGAACTAATTACGCCGCCAAAAAGCATGATCAGCTTACCGAGAGCGGCAAGAAACATGATGCAGACGGTGACGGAGCCCTAGACAAAGGAACGGTGATCACCTGCCAGGAAGTGAAACAGGTAGACGATGACATCTGGATCCGGTGCCCAAGCGGTTGGTTAGCTGCCTACTATAATGGAAAGAAATATATCAGTGTGAACTTCCAGAAAAAATAAACCTAAATATTTATTAACGCCTCGAAATCCAGCAAAATCAATGGTTTTCGTATATGTTTTATATAAATTTTTAGGTTTAACTTAAACCTGAAAATTGGGAACCTAAAGTGCTGTAAAATTCAATAAAAGCAAGTATTTTTGTAATTTAGGTTTAAAAATCTCTGGAAGTTAACAATCAGATAAAAATAAAAATATCCAGGAAATTTTATTGATTGAATTTCTTTGAATATTTTTGAAGCTAATTTAGTCAAAATTTAGTCAAAACCGGTTTTCCGGCAGATTTCACAAAAACAAAAAAACCGGCAACCCTTACAGTTACCGGCTTATAACGCAAGCTCCATGCCGGACTCGAACCGGCGACCCCTTCATTACGAGTGAAGTGCTCTACCAACTGAGCTAATGAAGCATACGTTACCATTATAATCATTTCTGTAAAAAAAGCAAGTATTTTTTGAAATTTCAATTAAATATTTTTCAGATACAATTTAATCAAAGAGCAATCGTTCGGTACTCACAGATGTTTTTTGTGTATGTTTGCGTTTTCATACAGATGATTTACTTTTGGAATGCCCTTTTTTACTTCCTGTTTTCTTTGAAGAAGTCTTTTTTGTGGATTTTTTCCCGGAAGAAGATTTAGTTTTTTTCTTTTCTTCCTTTACGATTACAGCGTCATATACAATCGCGGTAAATCCTGGAATATCAAGAGTCAGTTTTTTATGTTTGGATTTGATGGGCTTCTTCACGGACGGAACTGTGGTTCCGCCATACTGATTTTCGTCACTGTTCAGTATTTCAGTTAAAATCATGTCTTCGGGCACATCAAACGTGTAATCATTGTGAGGGATATCCTGGGTATTCAGAGCGATTACGACGCTGTGATTATGTACGGTACGCTGGTATACATATACACAGTCTTTCTCACCGTGGACCTGCAGCCAGCGGAAGCAGAGACTGTCGTATTCAGAATCATGCAGAGCAGGATTTTCCGCATAGAGTCTGTTCAGAGCAATCATATACTGATGGAATGCATCATGATTGGGATATTTCAGGATGAACCAGTCCTGCTCACGTTTTTCATCCCACTCACGCAGCTGACCGAATTCATTGCCCATGAAATTCAGTTTTTTGCCGGGATGCGTGTACATATATGTATAGAGCAGTCTTGCCTGAGCAAATTTGTTATCATAATCTCCCCACATTTTCTGCATGATGGTTGCTTTTCCGTGTACCACCTCATCATGGGAAAGGGACATGATAAATAATTCACTGTAGAAATACATCATGGAGAAAGTCAGTTCATGGTAGTGATGGCATCGCTCCCAGGGTGCATATTTGAAATATTTCAGAGTGTCATTCATCCATCCCATGTCCCATTTGTAATCAAATCCAAGGCCGTCATATTCCACGGGAGCCGTAACCTTGCTGTATGCAGAAGAATCTTCCGCAATCAGCATGGCAGTGGGATGAAGAGAATGAAGTCCGGCGTTCATTTCTTTTATGAATTCGAGGCCTCCGTGGTTGGTTCCGCGGGATTCGTCTCCCATCCAGTAAATTACGTTGCTGATGGCATCCATGCGAAGCCCGTCACAATGAAATTCTTCCAGCCAGAAGTTGCCCGATGACTGAAGAAAACTGCGAATTTCTCCACGGAAATAGTTGAAGTTACAGGAGCCCCACTGACTGAATCCGATTTCACTTTCCGGATATTCGTATACGGAGGTTCCGTCAAATTTAATGAGAGCGTAATAATCCGCAGCGAAATGAACCGGTACAAAGTCCATAATTACACCGATTCCTGCTTTGTGCAGTTCGTTAATCAGATATTTCAGATCACTGGCTGTACCATAACGGGAAGTAGGACTGTAAAATCCGGTCACCTGATATCCCCAGGAACCATCAAAGGGATGTTCACTCAGGGGCATGATTTCCACATGGGTATAATAGTTTGCCTTCAGGTATTCAATTAAAGGTCCGGCAAGTTCACGGTAGTTGTACCATGACTCCGGTTCTTCTGAAGGTTTTTTCCAGGAACCCAGATGAATTTCATAAATGTTCATGGGGGCATTATAATTTTTTGTGCGGCGAAGCATCCATTCTTCATCCGAAAACTGGAATTCATCCAGATCCACAATGATCGAGGCGCTGTTGGGACGCAGTTCCATGCCGAATGCATAGGGATCTGTTTTATCGACGATATTACCGTCGCATTGATATACCTTGTACTTATATTTCATACCAGGTTTTGCTTTATCCAGAATTGCACTGAAGATTCCCCACTCGTCTTTGCCGAGAAATTCTTCTGTCCAGTTGTTAAAGTCGCCTATGACAGCAACTTTATGTGCATTGGGGGCATATACACGGAACATCACACCCATGGGGCCTGGATGAGCACCGAAATATGTATATGCATCAAATGCGGTTCCCATAAAATAGTCGTGCAGATACATGATTATCTTCCTCCGGTTTCTTAAATCATTTCTGCTGCCTTGATTCACAGTACGCAGCAGAATGTACAGATAAGATTATAACATATGTTTTTTCTTAATGTCCATGGACATAATAGGCAAAATGTAATGGCTGACAGATGAATAAAAATATATTTACTGCAGTTTGCACATAAAATTAAGAAGCGGTTTTACCGTTTTATCGGGATATTTACTTAATCCCTGTTCAAGAATTTCGTGGTAGCGCATGAGATCGGGCACACGTACCGGCATGTGATAAACATAAATCTGTTCAGGATTCAGACATGCCAGGAATCTGCGCCCGGGGGTCAGGAAGAAAAAGAAAGGGTTTACAAATGCCATATGGATTTTTGACTGAAAACCCATAAGAAGCTCAGGGGAAATATTTCGGTTCAGCCAGACAGGGTCGGCGTCACCGCTGAAAAAAAAATTCCGACCGGCATATTTCAGAAAAAAAGAACAATGAGGAACTATTTTTCCCCGGTCCAGCAGGTGCCTGCAGGGAATCGGATACAGGCCGTCAAAAGGCGGGATTTCCGGAAGCAGAAGCGTTGTATCTGGATAAAGTCCAAGAAATGAGGTTACTTTTTCCGGAGAATAATGATCCGGATGTGTGTGGGTGAAAAGCAGGGTGGTGAGTGAATTAAAAGGAGATTCTTTTTTCATTATGGCAGCAGTGATTGATTCGGGCAGAGAATCGAATCCTTCATGAGGATTAAATAGTCCGTCCACCAGAATCCCGGTCCGGTGATCAGTCAGATAAAGTCCGGCGTTGGCAAGATAAAAGACAGAGGGAAAATCAGGTGACATTTTTACAAAACCTTTCTTAATCAGTATAGTTTGTTATTGAAATATTGGTAGAATCCGCCGTCAAGTCTACAGGTTTCTTCATAAAAAAAAATCATAATTTCAGACAAAACGGGATGTTATCCGTATTGGTGAGACAGAAGAAATCAATAAGTTTTTTGCTTATTATACCTATTAATTGCACAATTTGCAAGAAATCAAAAAGAATGAAAAAAACATGTAATGTTTCCGTGCAAAGTTCGTTGCAGATATTGTAAGGTGCAATGGAAGGGAGTCGAAAATGCCCGGTGATCTTACGAATATTTCGGACGGCATGACAGGAGGAGTCGTTATGAACAAGTTAAATGTGGCTATTGCAGATGATAATGAGCGTGTTATTCAGTCTTTAAGTGAAGTAATCGAAAAGGATGAAAATATGCATTTGATAGGGAAATCCACAAATGGGAAAGATTTTTATGAATTGATCAGACAGAAACAGCCGGATGTGGCTCTGGTGGATCTGATTATGCCTAAACTGGACGGTCTGATGGTTATTCACAAAGTAAATCAGGATGAAAGTATTAAAAAGAAACCGGAGTTTATTGTGATGTCGGCGGCCGGCAGTGAAAGGCTTACGGAGGATGCTTTTCGACAGGGAGCAGCCTATTATCTGATGAAACCTCTGGATTATACCACAATAACCAGCCAGATTCGCAATGTGATGGAACCTGCCAGACGACCGGATGTCAGAAAACATTTGTCCGGTGAGACCAGAGAAGAATACATGGAACGGAATCTGGAAAATGATGTGACGGATATGATTCATGAAGTAGGAGTACCTGCCCACATTAAAGGCTATCAATATCTGAGAGATGCGATTATCATGTCGGTACAGGATATGGAGCTGCTGAACTCCATTACAAAAATTCTGTATCCTACCATTGCAAAAAAACACAAGACAACGCCCAGCCGTGTAGAGCGTGCAATCCGTCATGCAATCGAAGTGGCCTGGTCCAGAGGAAGGATGGATACCATAGATGCTTTATTTGGTTACACAATTAATACAGGAAAAGGAAAACCGACCAATTCAGAGTTTATAGCCATGATTGCGGATAAAATCAGGCTGGATTATAAGAGGAAAATCTGATATAATGCCTCTATCCTGAAAAATAGAGGTGTATCTGATGAAAATACCGTTTTTGAGTCGTTTTACTAAAAAAAACAGTTTAAATGAGATAGAAGAAATCACTGATAAGACATTGCGTGAATTTCTGAGGAATCCATGGGAAAATGAAGAACAGATCGGAGATGTACTTTGTGTTGACAGTTTGAAGATTGAAAACATTGTAGGACAGATGAGAACGATGCTTCCTGTTTTCTGCCAGATTGCGGACTGTATCAGCAAAGAAACAGATGATGCAGTGGTTGCAGGAGAGAAAGGCGTGATTTTCCCTTATGTTGAGGCATTGCGGGAGATTGCCGGGCGTCAGCAGCTTGATGACAGCAGCAGTAATTGATTGTAAGGAGTACAAAAGACATGAATCTTATGACCATGGAACATCTGACCAAATATTATACGGAACGGATGCTGTTTGAAGATGCCGGATTTTCTGTTAACAGCGGTGAAAAAGTAGGCGTAATCGGAATCAACGGGACCGGAAAATCCACTTTGCTGAGAATTGCTGCAGGTCTTGAGGAACCGGATGAAGGCAGTGTGGTCAGAAACAGGAATCTGAAGATCCGTTATCTGCCTCAGAATCCGGAGTTTGGAGATGGTGAAACCGTTTTAGCCTATGTCCTTTCAAAAAATGAAACAGGAGATGATGCAGCACGATTTTCATTGGAAGCGGATGCAAAGATGATGCTGAAACGTTTTTCGATAGATGATTTTGAAGCACCGGTCAGCCTGCTTTCAGGTGGACAGAGAAAACGCCTTGCTCTTGCAGCTGTTCTTCTGTCCGGAGCGGATCTGCTGATACTGGACGAACCCACTAACCATCTGGACAGTGAGATGGCCGGCTGGCTGGAGGAGTTTCTGAAAAATTTTCGCGGAGCATTGCTGATGGTAACGCATGACCGTTATTTCCTGGATTCCGTAACGAACCGGATCGTTGAGATTGATAAAGGAAAATTATATTCCTACAGCACCAATTATCTCGGTTTTCTGAAACTGAAAGAGGAACGTGAGGCCATGCTGGAGGCCACAGAGCGGAAACGGCAGAGTATTCTCCGGGTCGAGATTGAATGGATGATGCGCGGTGCCCGTGCCCGTTCTACCAAACAGAAAGCTCATATTGCACGCTATGAAGAGCTGAAGAGCCAGAAAGCACCGGTAATCGGGGATAAAAAGGTGCAGTTTGCATCTGCTTCCAGTCGTATGGGACGTACTACAATTGAAATTGAGCATTTGTATAAAAGCTATGGAGATAAACTTCTGATTGCTGATTTCAGCTATATTTTCCTGAAAAAAGACCGGATCGGCATTGTAGGGCATAACGGCTGCGGAAAATCGACGCTGATGAAGATGATCATGGGAATCGAACAGCCGGATCAGGGTAATATTTCCATAGGACAGACCATTAAAATCGGTTATTTCAGCCAGGAAAATGAGTATATGGATGAATCCATGAAGCTGATCGAGTATGTGCGTGAACGGGCAGAATACGTTAAAACTGCGGACGGAATAATTACGGCTTCACAGATGCTGGAGAGGTTTCTGTTTCCGCGCCATGTGCACTATACGCGGATCGAGAAGCTTTCCGGTGGTGAAAAACGAAGACTTTATCTGCTTCGGGTACTGATGGATGCTCCCAATGTACTGATTCTGGATGAACCGACTAATGATCTTGATATTCAGACCATGACCATACTTGAGGATTATCTGGATTCTTTTGACGGCATTGTAATTGCAGTATCCCATGACCGGTATTTCCTGGACAGAGTGACAAGACGGATTTTTGCCTTTGAGGAGAACGGGCGTCTTGTTCAGTATGAGGGTGGTTACACAGATTATGAGAAAGCGGTAAAAAACGGAAAAGAGCAGGAGAAACGTGCAGATCGTGACGGATTCCCCGGAAAAGATAAAAAGGCATCGGCCGGCAGGGAGGCGGCAGCAGGAGAAGATACTGTTTCCGGCAGGAAAAACGGGGATGGGAGAACCCATGCAGTCAAAATTCGCTTTACCTATAAAGAAGCCAGAGAGTATGAAACCATAGAGGATGATATCGGCAGAATGGAGAAACGAATTGCCGAAATTGATGAAGAGATGGGAGCAAAGGCTTCTGATTACAGTGCTCTCAATAAGCTTATGGAAGAAAAAGAAGTTCTGGAGGAAGCGCTTCTTGAAAAAATGGAGCGATGGGAATATCTGGAAGATCTTGCCGGCAGGATCCAGGAGCAGAATCAGAGTCAGAAATAAAAGACACAGACGGCGATATGACATAAAACAAACAGGGAAAGAGATTTCCCTGTTTTGAAAAAAAAGCTTGCCATATTAACTGTTTTGTGATATTATATATGGCGTTGATGCCGGTGTGTCGGAATTGGCAGACGAGACAGACTCAAAATCTGTTGTCAGCAATGGCGTGTGGGTTCGAGTCCCACCACCGGCAGGTCATTGGACTTACTCAAACACGGAGTAAGTCCTTTTTCTTTGCGTTTTTGAGTATTGAGAGGCAGGGGACGGTGATTTTGTATTTCATGCACGGAAACCTCCATTTCACTTGCATTAATTTTTCTGATGCGGTATGATTATCTTCGAAAAAGGAGGCGGTATCGTGGAATGCAGAGAAGCGTGCAGAGCTATAACTGATTTTCTTGAGGGCACATACCCTGTTTCCCGTCAGGAAGAGTTCCTTTGGCATGTGGAAAATTGTGCCGGCTGCAGGGAAGAACTGGCGGTTACTCTGACCCTTCAGATGGCATTGAATGCACTGGATGATGATACGGAATTCGTTTATATGGATTCAGATGAAAGTGTCAGAAAAGTTCTGGATAATGCGGCAGTGCGGGTGGTACACTATAATCGTTACCGCAGACTGAAATGTGCCGTTGAAACGGCAGCAGGCTGGGCGGTTGCCGCTGCATTTGGTCTTCAGATTCTTTACTGGATGCAGACAGGATTCTGGATTTTCTAAATCTTCAATATTATGAGGTGAAGGATGAGTAATAAGATTGTTTTGATAGATGGGCACAGTATAATTAACCGTGCCTTTTATGGTGTACCGGAGCTGACCAATTCTCAGGGACTGCACACCAACGGAATTTATGGTTTTCTGAATATTATGTTCAAGATACTGGAAGAGGAGCAGCCGGATTATCTGGCGGTTGCTTTTGACGTGAAGGCACCTACATTCCGCCATAAGATATATGATGCCTACAAAGGAACCAGAAAAGGAATGCCCGAGGAACTGCATGAACAGGTACCTGTACTGAAAGAAGTACTTCATGCGATGGGAATTCTCACAGTAGAGGAGCCCGGTCTGGAGGCGGATGATATTCTTGGAACCATTGCCAGAACCTGTGAATCACGGGGGATGGAAGTTTCACTGGTTTCCGGAGACAGAGACCTTCTCCAGATCGCATCGGATCATATCTGTGTGCGTATTCCGAAAACAAAAAAGGGAAAGACGGAGATCGAGGACTACCGGACGCAGCAGGTGATTGATCTCTATCAGGTAACGCCTGAGGAATTTATTGATATGAAGGCATTGATGGGGGATTCTTCGGATAATATCCCGGGAGTTCCGGGAATCGGTGAAAAGACAGCATCTGCACTGATTTCCCGTTTTCATTCTATTGAGAATATCCGGGATCATATTGAAGACGTGACCCCTGCAAGAGCGAGAAATGCGTTTGCAGCCAATTATGAGCTGGCAGAGCTCAGCAAGAAGCTTGCAGCGATCAGGACTGATTGTGAACTTGATTTTTCACTGGAGCAGGCCAGACTTGGTAATCTGTTTACGGCAGAGGCTTATGACTGGATCAAACGTCTGGAATTCAAATCCATGCTGAGCCGTTTTTCTACGGAAGATATTCTGGCACAGGAAGCCAATGAACAGAATCTGAAGGAGATGATTCTGGAGGATGACGAGGGATTAAAAATACTGGAAAAGGCCGTTTCTGCCAGTGAGTCTGTTTCCTTTATTCTCTGGCATGATGCAGTAGATGTATGCAATGCATCGGATATACAGTATGGCGGCGTACTGGCCGGTGATACGGTCTATCTTGCCGGCAGGCAGGATATGCTGGAGCAGATGATACGGATTTTTACAGCAGGCAGCAGCAGGAAAATTACAGTAAACCTCAAACGTCAGCTTGCTGCTTTATATCGTTATGGAACAGTAAGGGAAGAAGAGTATGAGGATACCGGCATTATGGCTTATCTGCTGAATCCTCTGAAAGATACGTATGACTATGACGATCTGGCCAGAGATTATCTGGATCGTATGGTGGCTTCCAGAAAAGATATTCTGGGTAAGTCCTCTATTCAGGCAGCAGGAAATGATCATCCCGGGGAGCTCAGGCAGATGACTCAGCTGTGCTGCCGGTCTGTTCTGGAAGCCTGGCCGGTTCTGAAAAAGAATCTGGAAGAAAGCGGGATGTCAGAATTATACAGAACCATGGAGATGCCGCTTGTATTTACACTTTATTCCATGCAGTATTATGGCATCCGTGCAGATAGAGATGCTTTAAAAACGTACGGCGACAAACTTGCGGTGATGATTACCGGCCTGGAACAGGATATCTATAATCTGGCGGGAGAAAAATTCAATATCAATTCTCCCAAACAGCTGGGAGTTATCTTATTTGAAAAGATGAAGCTTCCTGCAGCCAAAAAAACGAAAACAGGTTATTCCACGGCGGTGGATGTTCTGGAAAAGCTCCGGCCGGATTACCCCATTGTGGATAAAGTGCTGGAATACCGGCAGATTGCAAAGCTGAAATCCACTTATGCAGATGGACTGGCCGCATTTATTAAAGAGGATGGCCGGATTCATGGTAATTTTCACCAGACAATCACAGCAACGGGACGTATCAGCTCTACTGAACCCAATCTGCAGAATATTCCGATTCGTACGGAGCTGGGACGGGAAATCAGACGGATTTTTATTCCTGCAAAGGGATATATATTTGTGGATGCGGATTATTCTCAGATCGAGCTTCGCGTTCTGGCTCATATGTCCGGTGATAAGCGTCTGATTGATGCCTACAATCAGGCAGAGGATATTCATGCCATAACTGCTTCACAGGTTTTTCATGTGCCGCTTGATCAGGTGACACCTCAGCTGCGCCGTAATGCAAAGGCGGTAAATTTCGGTATTGTCTATGGAATCAGTGCTTTCGGGTTAAGCGAGGATCTGAGTATATCCCGCAGGGAAGCGCAGGAATACATGGAGCAGTATTTTAAAACCTATCCGTCTATTAAGGAATTTCTGGACGGGCTGGTTCAGACTGCCCAAAAGCAGGGAATGACCAGAACCATGTTTCACAGGATCCGGCCTGTTCCCGAATTGAAATCCGGGAATTTCATGCAGCGGCAGTTTGGTGAACGGATCGCCATGAATGCCCCGATTCAGGGAACTGCGGCAGATATTATCAAAATTGCCATGGTCCGCGTAGACCGCAGGCTGAAGCATGAACTGAAAAAATCAAGACTGCTTTTGCAGATTCATGATGAATTGCTGGTGGAGGCTGCACTGGAAGAAGTGGAGCAGGTGAAAGACATATTAAAAGAAGAGATGACAAATGCAGCAGAACTTGCGGTTGCGCTAGAGATTGACATGCATACCGGAAACAGCTGGTATGATACAAAATAGATGGGAGAACAGATGAAAAAGAAAGTAATTGGCATAACCGGCGGTGTGGGGGCCGGAAAATCTACGGTACTGAATATTATGAGAGATGAGTATCAGGCAGAGATTATTCTCACGGATCAGGTGTCGCATGAACTGATGCAGCCGGGTCTTCCCTGTTATCAGAGGCTTGTGGAAGCACTGGGAACAGAAGTGCTGGCAGAGGACGGGACCTTTGACAAGGCTAAACTGGGCAGTAAGATGTTCAATCATAAAGAGATTGAGCAGCTGGTGAATGGAATCGTGCATCCGGCTGTAAAGGAAGAGGTAATCAGGCGGATTGAGGCCAGCAGAAAAAATCTGATCGTGGTGGAATCTGCGCTTTTGATTGAAGCCAATTTCAAGCCTCTGTGCGATGAAGTATGGTATGTCTATGTATCTACTCAGGAACGGGTTAAACGTCTGTATGAGCAGAGAGGATATTCCGAGGTGAAATCCTACAGTATTATTTACAATCAGATGAATCATGAACAGTTTCGGAGACATTGTGACCGTCTGATTGATAATGGTTCCAGCAGGGAGTATACCAGGCGTCAGGTCCGTGATTTTATGAATGAAATTACAGGAGACGGGCAGTCATGAGTATGAGAGTGATGAGTATTGCCAGCGGAAGCAGCGGCAACTGCATCTATGTGGGTTCTGAAAATACACATCTTCTGATTGATGCAGGCATTTCCTGCAAAAAGGTGAATGAAGGGCTGAAAGAACTGGGACTGACCGGAGCGGATATAACGGGCGTTCTTGTAACTCATGAGCATGCAGATCATATTGGAGGCCTCGGAGTATTCCTTCGAAAATATAAGACGCCGGTATATTCTGCGTCAGAGACCATTCAGCAGATCTGCTGCTCCAGAAATATCGGTAAATTGCCTGATGGCTGTTTCCGCTCCATTGAGGCAGGAGAAAAATTTACCATCGGAGATATTGACGTGGAATCTCTTCCAATTTCGCATGACGCAGCAAGGCCGCTGGCTTATCGTATGGATTGTGAAAAATCTGCGGCAGCGGTTGTAACGGATCTGGGTTATTATGATCATTATCTGGTGGATCATCTGCAGGGGCTGGATGCGATACTTCTGGAAGCCAACCATGATCTGCGAATGCTGGAAGCAGGACCGTATCCCTATTATCTGAAACAGCGGATCGCGGGAAATCACGGACATCTGTCCAATGAAGCCTGCGGTCAGTTCCTGGATGAACTGCTCCATGATCAGCTGAAAAAAGTGCTGCTGGGACATATTTCCAAGGAGAATAACATGGCAGCACTGGCACTGGAGACGGTAAGATCGGAAATAGAGATGAGCGGTTCCTGCTGGCATGCAGATGATTTTTCCATTGAACCGGCGGGGCGGGATCGAACCTCTGAGATTATTTACATATGAAATTATTTACAGCAGGCGTATTTTCTGGTATTCTTTACCAGTGTAAAACAAATATATAAGCTGCCGGTGATCCGGTCAGCAGCAGGGAGGAAATATGGGTAAAACAATTGTAACCGTATTAGGACAGGATACTGTAGGTATCATTGCAAAAGTATGTACATACCTTTCAGACAATAATATTAATATTGAAGACATTTCCCAGACGATCATTCAGGGATATTTCAACATGATGATGGTTGTGGATACTTCCCGGTCGGATAAGCCCTTTGCGGAGATGGTTAAAGAACTGGATGTGATCGGTGACAGTCTGGGCGTGAAGATCAGCTGTCAGAAAGAAGAAATTTTCACTAAGATGCATAGAATTTAAGGAGTTCTCTCATGATTAATATTTTTGAAGTACATGAAACCAATGAAATGATCCGCAATGAGAAGCTGGATGTACGTACAATTACCATGGGGATCAGCCTGCTGGATTGTATTGATGCAGATCTGGATCGTCTGAATGAAAAAATCTATAATAAAATTACCACATGTGCACGGAATCTGGTTTCTGTGGGCAGAGAGATCGAACTGGAATACGGGATTCCCATTGTCAATAAAAGAATTTCCGTTACACCTATCGGACTGGTGGGTGCAGCTGCCTGTAAAACACCTGAAGATTTTGTGACGATTGCCAGAACACTGGATCGTGCAGCAATGGAAATGGGGGTTAATTTCCTGGGAGGATATTCTGCTCTGGTGGCCAAGGGAATGACGCCGGCTGAGGAGAACCTGATGCGTTCCATCCCCGAAGCTCTGGCAGTGACAGAAAGAGTCTGCAGTTCTGTAAATCTGGGTTCCACCAAAACAGGGCTGAATATGGATGCAGTCAGGCTTATGGGCGAAATCATTGTTGAAACGGCAGAGCGTACTAAAGAGAATGGTTCTCTGGGCTGCGCAAAGCTGGTAGTGTTCTGCAATGCACCCGATGATAATCCATTTATGGCAGGTGCTTTTCACGGAGTAACCGAGGGAGATGTGATCATTAATGTAGGTGTCAGCGGCCCCGGTGTTGTAAAACACGCGCTGGAATCTGTTCATGGCGAAAGTTTCGAAGTACTGTGTGAGACAATTAAGAAAACCGCATTTAAAGTAACACGTATGGGACAGCTGGTGGCACAGGAAGCTTCCAGACGGCTCGGTGTTCCTTTTGGCATTGTTGATTTGTCTCTGGCTCCCACACCGGCAGTTGGTGACTCGGTTGCTGAGATTCTGGAAGAAATGGGACTGGAGTCAGTTGGTGCACCCGGCACCACTGCAGCTTTGGCTCTTCTGAATGACCAGGTGAAAAAAGGTGGAGTTATGGCCAGTTCCTATGTGGGAGGTTTAAGCGGTGCATTTATTCCCGTCAGTGAAGATCAGGGAATGATCGATGCAGTGAGATCAGGAAAACTGACCATTGAAAAGCTGGAAGCAATGACCTGCGTCTGCTCTGTTGGTCTGGATATGATTGCCGTACCCGGCGATACTTCTCCGGCTACAATTTCCGGTATTATTGCAGATGAAGCGGCAATCGGTATGATCAATCAGAAGACAACGGCTGTCCGTGTGATTCCCGCAATCGGATGCAAGGTGGGTGACACCGTGGAATTCGGCGGGCTTCTTGGCTCTGCACCGGTTCAGGAAGTCAATACCTGCGACTGCAGTGAATTTATCAGTCGTAAAGGAAGGATACCGGCACCCATCCACAGTTTTAAGAATTAAGCGGAACTGCTTTATAACATATGAAAAATATTTAAAGGCCGAATGGCGAAACCGCATTTTCCCGGCGGACTTCCTGTCCGCCGGGAAAATGGTTTACCATCCGGCTTTTTGTATGCCGCCGTGCACGAGAAAGGATAGACCTGACTGCACAGCGGTTAATCCGTGACCTCTGTAAGTCCCTTAAGTGTAGGGGAAGCCATGAGGGAATAGTTGGTATGGTAGATTACAAAACCGGGTTTTGCTCCGGCAACTTTTTTAACATGTTTTTTCTGGATGTAGTCGATTTCCACCTTTTCTGCGGAGCGTGCAGAGGAATACCAGGCAGCCAGCTGTCCGGCCAGTTCAAAGACATGATCCGGAATATCCCGTCCGTCGTTTTTCAGAATAATATGGGAACCGGGAGCTTTTTTTGAGTGGAACCACCAGTCTCCTCCCGTGGCAAAATGGAAAGTCAGCTCTTCGTTCTGATAATTATTTCTGCCGGCATAAAGATGGAAGCCGTCTTCTGTTACATAATGGAACGGCCTGCTGGTAAAGCGGGCTTTTTTCTCTTTGGGTCCCCGCTTTTTGATATAGCCGGCTTCTCTCAATTCTTCCTTGATCTGTGTCAGATCATTTTCTTCCACAGAGATATCCAGAGCGTTGCTTACAGAACGAAGATATTCGATTTCTGCCTGCGTTTCTTCAATGAATTTCGTCAACGCCTCAAAGGTTCGCTTCTGTTTATTATATTTTTCAAAATACCGTCTGGCATTTTCGGCGGCTGTCAGATCCGGATCCAGAGGAATGGTAATTTCTTTATTGTTATCATAATAATTCCATGCCTGCATTTTGTCACTGCCTTCTTCTACGGAATAGCCGTAGGTATGGATCAGTTCTCCGTAAAGCTTGTACCGGTCACGTTTTTCTGTATCCTTCAGCTGTTTTTTCTGAAGATCGTATTTCTTTAGGCTTCGTTCCAGGTTGGTCTGGACGATCCGGCGAAGATCGGAGGATTTCTGACGGATCCTTCCGGCCTGGCTTCTTGCTGCATAGAAATATTCCAGAACCTGACTGATGGAAGAAAATTCCTTTATAGGACTATTTCCGTAACATTCAAGAGCAATGGCCGAAAATTCCACCGGCATATCTTCCTGAAAAATAATTTCAGGACGGAACCGGCCTTTCTGTACATCTTCCATCAGATAGCTCATGGTTTTGTACAGATGAAGAAGTTCCATTTCAGAAAGGGAACCTGCATCGATTTCCGGGTCAAGATCGGCCCGTTTGCAGATTTCAGTTCCCATAACGGGACTGAGCCCTGTAAAACTGGTATATAATGCCTTGTAAAGCGGATAGGGGTGTGTCCTCATGGATTCGGTGAAATCCTCCCATGACAGAGTGAGAGGATCTTTTTTGTGCATGGTTTCCGGAATAAAATAAGGCCTTCCGGGGAGGACCTCGCGCACGGAGCTTACCATGGCAGATACATGTTTGATACTGTCAATGATGCGGTAATCATCGCTGCAGAAAATAATATTGCTGTGCTTCCCCATCAGTTCAATGATCAGATGCTTGACACACAGATCACCCATTTCATTCAGATGCTCTACGGTGATATCCACAATACGCTCCAATCCCGGCTGTCTGATGTCCGTGATCCGGCCATTTCCGATATGTTTGCGCAGCAGCATGCAGAAATTTGGTGCTGTCACCGGGCTGGGTTTGTTTTTCTCTGTGAAATATAATAAAGGAAGACTGGCATTGGCAGACAGAAGAAGTTTACATGTCTCCTTCTGAAGCTTAAGGGTCAGAAGCAGTTCATCCTCCTCCGGCTGAGCAATCTTGGAAATACGGCTGTTCAGAATGCGGCTTCGCATCTCAAAGACCAGTCCCGCCACTGTAACACCATCAAAAGCCATAAAAAATCCCTCCGAAAATCAAAATTGGTATCTTCCCCGAACGATACATGTAAATGTACGCGTGGAATCTAATTGAGTATAACAGAGATCAGGGGACAATTCAAGGAAGATTCCCGGCAGATCAGGTCAGAAAGCTGAAGTTGCACAAAAATCTGTTTGACTTGTGTTATAAAGTATTTTATAATAATATGATGTCTAATCCATAAGCATCTGTCTTGGTTTTGTACATGCAGATGCGAATGTACTGAATGGATTCATGGAGGATAATAAAGATGTTAAAAAGTATGACAGGATTTGGCCGCGGAGAGATGGCGGATGACAGACTGAAGATTACTGTCGAGATGAAATCAGTGAATCACCGCTATCTTGATCTTGGCATCAAGATGCCCAAAAGGCTTAATGCTTATGAAGCAACGGTGCGTAATATCCTGAAAGAATATATACAGCGGGGCAAGGTGGATGTATTTGTCAGCTATGAGGAGTTTGCTGACAGCAGTATCTCGCTGAAATATAACAGAGCTCTGGCCCGGGAATATATGAATATCTGCCGTCAGATGCAGGAGGAATTTGATCTGCGGCAGGATGCCAGCGTATCCATGCTGGCAAAATTCCCTGAGGTCATTACCATGGAGCAGGCGGCAGAGGATGATGAGACCGTGGAGACTCTGCTGGTCCGTGCTTTAAGAAGTGCCTGCCAGGGATTTGTTTCTGCCAGAGAAAAAGAGGGAGAACAGCTGAAACTGGATCTCTGCGCAAAACTGGATCATATGCTCGGTCTGGTTGCAAAGGTTGAAGAGCGTTCACCTCAGGTAGTACAGGAGTACCGGCAGAGATTAACTGATAAGGTAAAGGAACTGCTGGCGGATACTTCCATCGATGAAAGCCGTATCCTGACAGAGGTAACTGTTTTTTCAGATAAAATCTGTGTGGATGAAGAAACAGTACGTCTGGCAACCCATATCCGCAGCATGAAGGATTTTCTGATAAAGGGAGGTGCTGTGGGCAGAAAACTGGATTTTATTGCCCAGGAGATGAACCGGGAAGCCAATACCATACTTTCCAAGTGCAATGATCTGGAGACCTCGGGTATTGCCATTGAATTAAAAACAGAAATTGAAAAAGTAAGGGAACAGATTCAGAATATTGAGTAAATGGGATTGCATTACCGGACAAAAATGATTAAAATCGTGGAAAAGCAATCAGAATATAGTTATATAACCGGAAAGGAGGGCATCAGGTTGAACAGGTTGATTAATGTGGGCTATGGGAATATGGTGAATTCTTCCAAGATTATTTCGGTGATCAATGCGGATTCTTCACCGGTGAGAAGAATGGTTCAGAATGCCAGAGAGGAAGGGCTGGTCATTGATGCAACCCAGGGAAGAAAGACGCAGGGAATCCTGATCATGGAGAATGGTTTTATTGTTCTTTCGGCTTTGCTGCCTGAAACCCTGGCCGGCCGGTTTAATGAAGCGGAGGCGGAAAAGAATTTATGTGCAGTGAAAGAGAATTACAGACAGGAAACAGACGAGGAAAACTGATCGTTGTTTCCGGTTTTTCCGGAGTGGGTAAGGGGACTCTCATGAAAGAGCTTCTGAAAGCATATCCGGATCAGTATGTATTATCTGTATCAGTCACCACACGAAAGCCCAGAGAAGGCGAAGTGGATGGTGTTAATTACTATTTTAAAACCCAGGAAGAATTTGATCGTCTGATCAGCGAGGATTATTTTATCGAGTATGCCCGTTATACCGATAATTCGTATGGAACCCCCCGTCCTCTGGTGGAAGAGAATCTGAATGCGGGACGCAATGTGATTCTGGAGATTGAACTTCAGGGTGCCCTGATCGTCCGGGAGAAATGTCCGGATGCCAAACTTATATTTATTACTACAAAAGATACGGATACCCTGGTGAACCGTCTGACCGGCCGGGGAACGGAGACAGAGGAATCTATCCGTAAGAGGCTTACCCGTGCGGTTGGTGAGGCAGACGGAGTAGAACAGTATGATCATATTATAATTAATGATGAACTGCAGTCCTGCGTACAGAGACTGCATCAGGTAATCTGTTCTGAGGAAAGCTGTGTTCCCACAGATGAGGATTTTGCTGTTATTCGCAGTATTCAGTCTGATTTGAAAAACAGACTGTCTATATAAATCTCTATTAAGTTATAAAGCTAAAGTAACAAATGAAAGGACAGTCTGAAGGTGGAATCCCAATCTGCCGGACTGCCGCCGTGAATTAATGATTTTTCAGAAAAGGAGAAAAAGATATGTTACATCCCTCATACAATGAATTAATTGAAAAAGTAAATGATTCTGTTGAAGCCGGTGAGGAACCCATCGTTAACAGCAGATATTCAATCGTTATTGCAGCAGCCAAACGTGCACGTCAGCTGATTGCAGGTGACGAACCACTGATCGATGATGCCACATCAGACAAGCCTCTTTCCACGGCAGTTGAAGAACTGTACGAAGGAAAAGTTCACATTATCGGCGAAGAAGATGTGGATGAAGAAGAAATCAAGGATATTTAAGGAGCTTTCCCATGAAAATATTTTTTGCATCTCTTGGATGTGATAAAAATCTTGTGGATGCGGAAGGAATGCTGGGACATTTCCTGAAAGCAGGATATGAATATACTGAAGATGAAAGTCAGGCAGATGTGATTTTTGTGAATACCTGCTGCTTCATCAATGATGCGAAGGAAGAGAGTATTCAGACGATTCTGGATATGGCAGCATATAAAGAAAACGGAAAATGCAGAGTGCTTGCGGCTTCCGGATGTCTGGCACAGAGATATAAGGATGAGATCATGGAACTGATTCCGGAACTGGATGGGATTATCGGTATCAATGACTGCGAAAAAGCAGTGGATCTGGTAAATTCCCTTCTGGATGGAAACGCACATCAGAAGATGATTTCCGCAGAGGATCAGCCGGTACACTGTACAGACCGTGTTCTTACCACCGGAGGACATTATGCCTATCTGAAGATCGCAGAAGGATGTGACAAACACTGTACTTACTGTGTGATTCCTTCGGTCAGGGGGCGATATCGCAGCATTCCCATGGAAGAGCTGGTGCAGCAGGCCGCAAAACTGGCTTCCCAGGGTGTAAAGGAGCTGATTCTGGTAGCTCAGGAGACGACACTTTACGGTGTTGATCTTTACGGCAGAAAGATGCTTCCTGAGCTTGTGCGCAGGCTTGCCCGCATTCAGGGGCTTTTCTGGATCAGACTTCTGTACTGTTATCCGGAAGAAATTACTGATGAACTGCTGCAGGTAATGGCTTCTGAACCGAAAGTCTGTCATTATCTGGATATCCCCATTCAGCATGGCAGCGATTCTGTTCTGAAGCGCATGGGCCGCCGGACCAATCAGGAATCCCTGAAAGCAAAAATTGCGGCGATCAGAGAGGCCATGCCGGATTGTGCCCTGAGGACAACGCTGATTGCCGGTTTTCCCGGCGAAACTCAGGAGGATCACGAAATCAATCTGGATTTTGTGGATGAGATGGAATTTGACAGGCTGGGAGTATTTACGTATTCTCAGGAAGAGAATACACCTGCCGCTGCCATGCCGGATCAGATCCCGGAGGAAGTAAAGCAGGAGCGCAGGGACGAACTGATGGAGCTGCAGCAGGAGATCGCTTTTGAAAAATCAGAAGCCATGATTGGCAGAGAACTCATTGTAATGGTAGAAGGAAAGGTTGCAGATGAAAATGCGTACGTTTCCCGTACTTATATGGATGCACCTGGTGTTGATGGTTATTTGTTTATCCAGACTCCGGAGGTCCTCATGACCGGCGATTTCGCCCGTGTCAGGGTAACCGGGGCTCTGGAATATGATCTGATTGGAGAGTTGATATGATGAATCTTCCTAACAAATTAACAATTTTACGTGTTTTATTAATTCCGTTTTTTGTATTTTTCCTGCTGGTGCCTGTGGCGGGAGATGCTTCCCGGTATATTGCTCTGGTTATTTTTATTGTGGCCAGCCTGACTGATCTGGCAGATGGCAAGATTGCCAGAAGATACAATCTGGTAACGAATTTTGGTAAATTTATGGATCCGCTGGCTGACAAGCTTCTGGTCTGCTCGGCTCTGATCTGTTTTGTGGAAATGGATCTTCTTCCTGCGTGGATTGTCATTATCATTATCAGCCGGGAATTTATCATCAGCGGTTTTCGTCTGGTTGCATCTGATAACGGAGTGGTTATCGCAGCCAGCTACTGGGGGAAATTCAAAACAACTTCACAGATGATCATGATCGTGCTTCTGATTGCGCAGATACCGGGAAGTTTCTTTGATTTCCTGGAACAGATTTTCATCTGCATTGCGCTTATTCTGACAGTGGTATCTCTGATTGATTATCTGGTCAAAAATAAAAATGTATTAAAGCAGTAGGAGTGTTTCCTTATGAAATTGAATCGAGAAGCCATCGGCAATCTGGAGCAGAAGAAATGCGTGGCAACATCTTTGAAAAATTATGCAGTTGATATGACTGCGTTAACCTATCATGCAGGAGTTGTTCTGGCAGCCATGAACGCATACGGTCTGTACGAAAGAATCTGTGATGAGGAATGTGATGTCACGGATTCGATCAGAGATTATTTCTTACAGCTGTGTACAGAGATGGGCAGAACACTTCTGGCACGCTGCCGTGGTATGGAATATCAGATGGGATGCGGCAGACTGGATAATCTTCGAAATACGGTTATTCAGGAAGCTCAGAAAGCGGAGCAGGATCAGGAACTGCTGGAACAGTATGCATTTCTCCTGGAGATCCTGAATCCTGTTTATGCAGCTTTTGCAGTTTCGGGAGTATGCAGCAGACCGGATAAGGATATCCGCCCCTGTATGGAGCTCCTGACATTGATTGAGAAAGCGGCACAAGCCCGGCAGTCGGAAGAACTGGAGGAACAGGCCATGCCGTTTCTTATTTCTATGGAAGGACTGCAGGAGAGATATTATCAGCCGCTGTATCGGTATCAGCTGGCTTTTCAGGATATTTATGAAGGCTATGCAGAGGAAATCAGCCGGAAAAATCTGTCAGGAAATTATGAACTGCTGAATAAGACCAGAAAGCTGCTCAGCTCAAGTCCTTTTGCACCGTTGTAAAAGCCCCTGGAAGGAGAGGATGCCATGAGATGGTACGATGCATTATGGATCGGACCCAAAGCTGCCAGGCACAGGCGCAGAATCGTATCCTGCATAAAAGAACATAAGCCCATGGCGGGCGCTTATTTTATCACACTGGCAGAAAATACTTCCGAGATGCTTGATATTGTTCCGCTGGGTATGCTGGCCAATGCGTCCTATCCCGCAGATCAGCTTTACATTCTGGGAATTGCTGTGGGGAAAGATGAAGCATTTGAGCTGGTTGAAAAGATGGTAGATTATATATACAGAGAAACAGGCGCTCTGGATATCAGAGGCTATTTTTCGGAATAAGAGGGTTTATGCTGCACATTCTTTTATCTTTATTAAAAATTATTGGTATTTTTTTACTGATATTGTTTTGCATCCTCCTGTTTCTGATAGTGGCGGTTCTGGCAGCACCTGTGACATATGAACTTTCAGGAGACTGGAAGGGAACTATGCAATTGCGGGGCAGGATTCACTGGCTGTACCGTATTGTGGGAATTTCCATTTGCATGGAAAATATGCAGCCTCAGGTCCGGGTTTCGTTTTTCGGGCATGTTCCCGGGTCCGGGAAGAAAACAAAGTCCGGAGAGGACAGACAGGAGTATTCGGCAGAAGAACGGTTTTCAGAGGAAGAGTTGTTTACGGAAAAAGGAACCGGTACAGAAAAACTTTTTCCGGAAGTGAGTCCGGAGTGTCCGGAGCCGGAAAAGGTTCCGGTTTCAGAAAAAACTGATTCAGAAGAAGGTGCAAATCTGCCGGAAAAACAGGAACTGCGGGATTTGCCGGATTCTGAAATTGAAAATTGTGAAGATCTACCGGATTCTGCAGATGAACCGGATATGGACCGGCTGCTTGATGAGGAACTTCAACGGGCAGAAAAAGAAAAAAAATCTGCAGACCGAAGAAAAAAAGCAGGAAAAAAACGCATGGAGACAGAGAGTTCTGAAGAAAGAAATTCTCTGTCTGATATGGTGAACCGGGTGCTGGACTTTATTAATGAGCCTTCTGTGCGTCGGCTGTTATCCCGTTTTCAAAAAAGCATCTGTCATATTTTCAGACACCTGCGTCCCTCCAGACTGCAGATTCAGGCAAGAGTCGGTACGGATGATCCGGCACTTACGGGAAAAATCATGGAGCTGGCAGCGGTTTTGTATGCGTTTTATCAGGAAAATATTCAAATTACAGCTGATTTTGATGAAAAGGTACTGGAAGCCGGTTTTTTTGTAAAAGGCTGGCTGGTACCCGGTTATCTGATCATAAAGCTTCTGGGAATGGCACTGCGGCTGTTTTTAAGCAGGGAATGCCGTGCATTTTACGGAGAAATCAAAGAAAGTCTGACCTGACATGCAGGAGGTATTGTAAATTATGGACGAGAAAAATAGTATGGCATCATCCATGGAATCCCTGATCAGAGGGATGGAAACCTTTCTTTCCAGCAAAACAGTGGTGGGTGAGCCAATCAGGCTGGGAGATGCGATTATTCTGCCTCTGGTGGATATTTCCTTCGGCTGTGCTTCCGGTGCAGCTGCCGGCGGCAAAAACAGCAAAGAGGGAACAGCAGGCGGTATGAACGGCAAGATTACGCCCAGTGCGGTCCTGGTGATTCAGAACGGGACAACAAAACTGGTTAATATCAAGACAACAGATAATGTATCAAAGTTGATCGATATGGTACCGGAACTTGTTAATAAATTTACCACAGGTAAGGAACATAAAGTTACTGTTTCCGATGATGATGTCAAGAAAGCTGTAAATGAACAGGAATAATGATACAGTTTGCGGCTGCTTCTGCATATAATGACAATAACAGATGTATGGGGAATCTGCCCGGGCGGCGGAGGAGAATGCAGCAGGAGAGTCGGTGAATTATGAAGCAGCTTGGCGGATTGACATTGTTTGTGTTTGGATGCGGGATGGCAGTGATGATATTTATTCCGGTGAATTTCTGGGTTATTCTTTTGATCAGCCTGCTGCTGATTGCAGGATTCAATTTATTCTGCCATTAATGATGCGGCGGGTGATGTGAAGCATCCGATCAGTAAAAAAAGAGACTGATACAGACAGACTGTACAGCCTCTTTTTTATATATGGAAATAAAATAAAAAAGCCCTGTCGCGATCTCAGAGCTTTTTTATTTGCAGCCGGAAAACCGGACTGACTGAACTTATAAATATATCGTTCATTTCATTGGCATGCCTTGTCTGAACCGTTCATACTTAACTGTAAAAGTGCAGGAATTATGCTCTTTCTACTAAGCCGGATTTAAGACAAGAAGTGCATACATACATCTTCTTAGCCTGGCCGTTAACATTAACTCTTACAGACTTAACGTTATTGCTCCACATTTTGTTGGATCTTCTGTGAGAGTGACTTACATTGTTTCCGAAATGAGCGCCTCTCTGACAAATTACACATTTAGCCATGTCTATTGCACCTCCTTTAACAATTTGGACAGAATGTCCGCAACAAATGCTATAATATCAGATTATACATGTTTTTGCAAGTATTATTTTCAAATAAAGTAAAATAAATATTTGTATCAAGATATCTTTTCTTTTTGAAAAAAAAAGGTTATAATAGCATAGAATGAGATGATCCTGTCATGGCTCTGACAGGATCCTGTCCTTTGCCGGAGGCGAAGGAGAATGAACACGATGGAGGGATAGATATGAAGTGTCGCGTTAATAATAAATATGGCGAAGTTCTGATTGATACGGATGTTATTGCCCGTTATGCGGGTTCGATCGTAGTCGAATCCTTTGGTATTGTCGGTATGGCAGGTATCAGTATGAAAGATGGTCTGGTGAGACTTCTGAAAAAGGACAGCCTGACACATGGTATCAATGTAACGATTGAAGATAACAAAATCCAGCTGGATTTTCATGTAATCGTTGTATACGGTGTCAGCATTTCTGCAGTGACAGATAATCTGATCGAAAGCGTGAAGTACAGAGTTGAGAAATTTACAGGTGCAGAAGTTTCAAAAATCAATATTTACGTACAGGGTGTACGGGTAATTGATTAGTTTGCCGGATCCGGTCCGGTCCGCCGTGCCCGGCAGGAACTACACTGCTGATTTGCCGGGATACTTTGCAAGAATTTGAAGAGTGATTGAAGGAGGAAACTACTGTGGATACAGTTGTTATTAATGCAGGCTTATTAAAAGAGATGTTTTTATCAGGTGCGGGTAATCTAGAAAAGCACAAGGAATGGATCAATGAGTTGAATGTTTTTCCTGTTCCTGACGGCGATACCGGTACAAACATGACTTTGACGATCATGTCTGCAGCTAAAGAAGTACGTTCATTGGATAATGTGACCATGGAGAAGCTTGCAAAAGCCATTTCTTCCGGTTCTCTGAGAGGTGCCAGAGGTAATTCGGGTGTTATTCTGTCTCAGCTGCTCCGTGGTTTCTGCAAGGAAATTTCCGGCTGCGACGAGCTGACCATAGATGTTCTGGCAAGAGCATTCACCAGAGCTAAAGAAACCGCGTACAAGGCTGTTATGAAACCGAAGGAAGGTACAATTCTTACAGTTGCAAAGGGGATGGCTGATAAAGCTGAAGAACTGGCAGAAGAGGGTACGGTTGTAGATCTGGATGAATTCATGAAGGAAATTCTGGCATATGGTAATGATGTGCTGAATCAGACTCCGGAGATGCTTCCTGTATTAAAGGAGGCCGGTGTGGTTGATTCCGGCGGACAGGGCCTCATGGTAGTATTGCAGGGTGCTTATGAAGCATTTTGCGGTAATCCGGTTATTTTTGATGCGGAAGCTCCTGCAGAGCAGGCACCGGGTACGTCAAAAGCTCCTGAAGCAAATATCTCCACAGCAGATATCAAATTCGGATATTGTACGGAATTCATGATTCTTCTTGATCCTGAAACAGGTAAAAATTTTACAGAAGCAGATGAACAGGAATTGAAGTCATTCCTTTTATCAATCGGTGATTCGCTGGTGGTTGTATCGGATGATGAAATTGTCAAAGTCCATGTACATACCAATGATCCTGGTATTGCAATTCAGAAGGGCTTGAGTTATGGTGCACTGACCCGCATGAAGATTGACAACATGCGTATTGAACATGAAGAAAAGCTGATTAAGGATGCAGCACGGATGTCCGGTAACAAAAAGGAAACACCGGTTGAGCCTGTAAAGGAAGAACCGCGTAAGGAATATGGATTTATTGCGGTTTCCATTGGCGAGGGCATTGATGATATTTTCAGGGGACTGCATGTTGACTGTCTGATTTCAGGAGGACAGACCATGAACCCGAGTACGGAAGATATGCTGGAAGCTATTGATAAGGTCAATGCGGATAAGATTTTTATTCTGCCCAATAACAAAAATATTATTCTGGCTGCGGAGCAGGCTGCCAAGCTGACTGCCGATAAGAAGATCATTGTTATTCCTTCCCGTTCCGTACCTCAGGGAATTGCTGCACTGATCAGTTTTATGCCGGAATGCGGACCGGAGGAAAATCAGGAGTCCATGATGGATGCCATGGGCAATGTTAAGACCGGTCAGGTGACTTATGCAGTGAGAAATACTTCAATTGACGGAAAAACGATTCATGAAGGTGATTTCATGGGAATTGATGATCACGGTATTGCTGCGGTAGGTACAGAACTGGCACAGACAGCCATGGATCTTCTGGAAAGTATGATAGATGAAGATTCTGAATTGATAAGTATTTATTATGGTGAAGGCGTTGTACAGGAAGATGCTCAGGCGCTGGCAGATATGATTACAGAGAAGTATGAAGATTGTGATGTGGAACTTTACAGCGGTAATCAGCCGGTTTATTATTATCTGATGTCGGTTGAATAAGTGTCTGTTCTGTGTTTTACGGGTTTTTTATGGCTGTTGGCATATGCCGGCAGCCTTTTGCGTAACAGATAAAAAGGAGGGGAAGCCATTGGAACTGCAGGACCTGAAAGGAGTCGGGGTACAGACACTGAAGAAGCTGCAGAATGCGGGAATTCTTACCGCAGAAGATCTGATTTCACGGTATCCCCGCGATTACATCAGCTATGAGCCGGCATTGCCTCTGGAACGGCTGGAAGAAGAAAAAGTCGTTACCCTGTCCGGGTATTTTGAGAATCCTCCGGTTACAAAAAGGTTTCGGGGACAGCAGGTTACTACGGGTGTTTTTACGGATGGAACAGGACGGATAACCGTAAACTGGTATCATATGCCTTATATCGCATCCTCCATTACAGGAGAGGACATGTATCTCCGCGGGAAGGTAATGAAAAAAGGAAATCACTGGGTTCTGTATCAACCGGCTATTTTAAAAGAAGAGCAGTATCAGGAGCTTTTGAACCGTCTGATGCCGGTATATCCATTAAAAACAGGTCTGACAAATAGACTGATGATTTCTCTGGTCTCCCAGTGTCTGGAGAAGGCGGAACTGACCTGCGAATATCTGCCTCAGTCTCTTCGCAGAAGCTATCAGCTGGCGGAAGCTAATTATGCGGTGAGAAATATTCATTTTCCAGAGAGCCGGCATGATATGCTGCTGGCCCGCAGACGGCTGGTATTTGATGAATTTTTCTTTTTTATGTTGTCTGTAAGAGAACTGAAAGAGCAGAAGCAGAAAAGCCGCAACAGCTTTTCTTTTAAAAAAAACGAATCCGGAGAGCAGCTTCTTTCCTGTCTCCCTTATGAGCTGACAGGTGCTCAGATGCGTACGCTGGAGGATATTTACCGGGATATGCGTTCAGATCATCTGATGAATCGACTGATACAGGGTGATGTGGGGTCCGGTAAGACAATCGTAGCCTTTCTGGCTATGCTTTATGCAGCGGAGAACGGGTATCAGAGTGCACTGATGGCTCCTACGGAGGTTCTGGCAGTACAGCATTATGAAGCTTTCTGCAGTTTGCTGGAACAGAGCGGCCTGTTATTTCATGTCGTCCTTTTAACCGGCAGTATGACAGCAAAACAGAAACGAATCGCATACGGGAAGATTTCTTCTCATGAAGCGGATATGGTGATCGGTACTCATGCATTGATTCAGGAGAAAGTGGTTTATGACCGTCTGGCACTGGTTATTACGGATGAGCAGCATCGTTTTGGCGTGCGCCAGAGAGCCGTTTTTGCCCAGAAGGCAGACGGTGGTGAAGAAGGGGAATGTTCCCGGACAACAGGTGAAGAAGACCGGACAGAGAACAGAAAACCTCATGTGCTGGTCATGAGTGCAACACCGATTCCCAGAACACTGGCTCTGATTCTTTATGGAGATCTGGATATTTCTGTAATTGATGAGCTTCCCGCCGATCGGATTCCCATTAAAAACTGTGTAGTTAATGAAAGTTATCTTCCGAAAGCATATGCTTTTATTGCAAAAGAAGTGCATAGTGGACGCCAGGCTTATGTAATTTGTTCCATGGTTGAGGAAAGCGAGCAGATTCAGGCGGAGAATGTGACCGGCTATACAGAAAAGCTTCGTAAGGAGCTTCCTTCCGATATCAGAATCGGATGCCTGCATGGGAAGATGAAAGCGAAAGAAAAAAATGCAATTATGACTGCATTTTCCAACCATGAGCTGGATGTGCTGGTATCGACTACGGTGGTGGAGGTGGGTGTTAATGTGCCCAATGCCACTGTTATGATGATTGAGAACGCGGAACGCTTTGGTCTGTCACAGCTGCACCAGCTGAGAGGGCGTGTGGGGCGGGGATCTCATCAATCGTACTGCATTTTCATGGATCGCTCCGGTCATAAGGAAAAGAGCGAAAGGCTTTCTGTTCTGGAAAAATCGAATGATGGATTTTTTATTGCATCTGAAGATCTGAGACTGCGGGGACCGGGAGATTTTTACGGAGTCCGACAGAATGGCCAGCTGCAGTTTGTCCTTGCAGATATTTACACAGATGCGGGAATTATGAAACAGGCCAGGGAAGCTGCAGATGCTGTCTGCGATAAAAAAGTGGAGATGACCCTGGAAGAAGAGAGACAGCTTCAGAAACTGCTGAATGCCTATCAGGAACGTGCCGCATCGGCAGATATTCCTTTGTAAAACAAACCGGATCGGAATCAGAAAGAAAGGAAAAACTTATGAAGAATAGTTCACGATTTTTTGCCAATAAGGACTGCGAATATTATCCCTGTCATCCCGGGCTGGAAGACTTTAATTGTTTATTTTGTTATTGTCCTTTGAATTATGTGGAACATTGCCCGGGCAATCCGGAATTTATTAAAACAAAAGATGGAAGAGTAATCAAAAACTGCATGGGATGTGATTTTCCGCACAGACCGGAAAATTATGATATTATTATCAACTTTGTAAAAAAAAATATGCCGGTTTTTCCGGAAAAGCTTTTGCAGAAAAGCCGGACGGCAGTACAGACAGAATTGCCGGAGAAAGAAAAGGATTCCGGAGAAAAGTAACCGGTTTTGCAGCAGCCATGGATATGTGATGCAGCGTTCAGAAAGGGGCTGCCCGGGAAAAGCAGCCCTTTTTCATATATCTGATTATTCTTCTTCGTCTTCTTCGGAATCCTGTATTTCTTCTTCAGGAGAATCAGGTTCATCCTCCCCAATAGAAGCAAGAAAAGCGTCATGATTGGAAACGATAACCTGATAACGCTCTTCCATGGCGGAAAGGTGCTGTTCGCAGAGATTGTGTGCGATAGTCATATTATCTTCAAAAAGACTTCTGGTTGCTGTAATATTATCCTCATACAGAGCTCTCAGGCTGGTCATGGCATCGTTGGTGTAAGTCAGGGCAGATTCTTTAAAAGCATTGGCCTGCATGATAGCCTGATCCAGAATATCCTGGGCCTGACTCTGAGCCTGCTCAATGATTTCATTACCACGGTTAATGGCCTGCTGGACGATTTCGTGCTCATCCACCAGCTCTGTAGTCTTTTCTGTAGCATCATTCAGAAGCTTTTCCGCCTGTGTTCTGGCATCGCTGATGATGGCCTCTTTGTTGCTGACGATCTTCTCGCTTCTCTGTATCACTTCAGGCATGCACATGCGAAGTTCCGCAAGGAAATCATCAATAGTAGTGCGTTCTACGACAATTTTTCGATTTCCGGAAAATGCCTGGGTTTTGCAGCTGTCAATATATTGTTCCATATCGCTGATGAGCTGTTCGATTCTGTTCATAATTAATATAATCCTCCACTTTTTTATCTGCCTGCAGGGTACCCGTGTTCACCCTGCTGATCTGTACCGGGCGGTGTTACAGCAGAATATTTTTTTTCCAGTTCTTCGGCAACGAAAGCAGGTACAAAAGGGCTTAAATCCCCATGGAAATAGGCAACTTCCCGAACCGTACTGGAACTGAGGTAACCGTATTTCATATCAGTAGTAACAAAAACTGTATCCAGATCCGGGGCAAGAAGACGGTTCGTCTGGGACATCTGAATTTCATATTCAAAATCGGTAACGGCACGAAGACCGCGAACGATAATATGGCAGTTATTTTCCTTTGCGCAGTCAACAAGGAGTCCGGAATAGGACTGAATTTCCACGTTATCCAGATGGCTGACTGCTTTCTCTATCATTTTAATTCGTTCTTCCAGAGAAAACAAGGGTTTTTTTCTGTGATTATGAAGAATTGTGATAATTAAACGATCGAATATCCGGGAAGCACGCTCAATAAGATCCAGATGTCCGTTGGTAATCGGGTCAAAACTTCCCGGGTAGATTGCTGTTTTCATATGTGTATTATTCCTCTGTCAGTTTTTTTATAAAAATATGTTTATTGGTTTTATAACGTTTCTCACGGACTGCCTCAAATCCCAGTTCCGGAAGGTAATCCGCTTCGGTATCCAGAGAGGCTTCTACGATGATCATGGTGTATTCATCCGCCAGGCTGCTGTTTTGCAGCAGGGAAAGAACCTGTTTTTCATATTCATGGTTGTAGGGCGGATCCATAAATATAATATCAAAAACCTTTTCACGGGAAGCAAGTCCGGGCAGAATGCTGAACAGATCCCCCTGATATAAGGTGCATTTTTCTTCAAGATGTGTATTCTTCAGGTTTGTACGGATGATTTCGGCGGCTTTGGGATTGTTTTCCATGAAAACGACCTGTGATGCCCCGCGGCTGGCTGCTTCAATGCCGATCCCGCCGCTGCCGGCAAAAAGATCCAGAAAACGGCAGCCCGGAATATCACTTTGGAGGATATTAAATAAAGTCTCCTTGATCCGGTCCTGAGTGGGACGGGTATCCATTCCGTCCGGTGTCTTTAACGGAATGCTTCTTGCACTGCCGGCTATAACTCGCATATATATACCTCACGTAAATTATTTTGATGTAATCGGTTTTAAATCTGGTATGATTCATGGAGTCCATTATAGTATTATTTTTCCAACCCCGCAATACTTTATTGGCATAAGTTTGTTAAATATGTGTTTTTTGAAAGAAACAGTTGCATTTTGGAACAAAATATAATAATATATGAGAGACGCTCACGGATGTCCGCCGTAAAAAGACATATGTGCGCGTTGTACGTATAATTTCAAAATACTACAGGAAGAATGAGTGAAAGTAGGGAGTATAATGATGAGTAACAAATTAAAAGTAGGTATTCTTGGTGCAACTGGCATGGTTGGTCAGAGGTTTATCAGCCTTCTGGAGAATCATCCCTGGTTTGAAGTTGCGGAACTGGCTGCAAGTCCCCGTTCTGCAGGAAAGACATATGAGGAGGCAGTAGGCGGACGCTGGAAGATGGACACTCCTATGCCGGAAGCAGTAAAGAAGATGATTGTTAAGAATGTAAATGATGTGGAAGCAGTTTCTTCCAATGTAGATTTTGTATTCAGCGCTGTTGACATGTCAAAAGATGAGATTAAGGCAATTGAAGAAGCATATGCCAGAACTGAAACTCCTGTTGTTTCCAACAACAGTGCTCATAGATGGACACCTGATGTGCCCATGGTTGTACCGGAACTGAATCCGGAACACCTGGAGGTAATTCCTTTCCAGAAAAAACGTCTGGGAACCAGCAGAGGCTTTATTGTGGTAAAACCCAACTGTTCTATTCAGAGCTATACGCCCGCTCTTCATGCACTGAGGCAGTTCGGCATTAAGAATGTGGTTGCCACTACATATCAGGCAATTTCCGGTGCCGGCAAGACATTTAAGGAATGGCCGGAGATGGTTGACAATGTCATTCCCTATATCGGCGGTGAAGAAGAGAAAAGTGAGCAGGAGCCGCTGAGAATCTGGGGACATGTGGAGAACGGCGTGATCGTTAAAGCGGAATCTCCTCTGATTACCTGCCAGTGCATCCGTGTACCTGTTACAAATGGACATACTGCAGCAGTATTTGTAAACTTTGAGAATAAACCTTCAAAAGAAGAAATGATCCGATGCTGGAGTGAATTTAAAGGAATTCCTCAGGAACTGAAGCTTCCCAGTGCTCCCGGACAGTTTATCAGATATTTTGAAGAAGACAACCGTCCTCAGGCTGCTCTCGACAGAATGTACGAAAACGGTATGGGTATCTGCATCGGACGTCTGAGAGAGGATACCTTATTCGACTATAAATTCGTAGGTTTGTCTCATAACACTCTGAGAGGCGCCGCAGGCGGTGCGGTTCTGATTGCGGAATTACTGGCAGCTCAGAATTACATTACAAAGAAATAAACAGTTGGGAATTTATAGTGATATTTGTCATCCCTGAAAATCCGGAAAAGGACTTTCAGGGATTTTTTACTCTATTGGAGCCATGGAAAATGAGAAATTCTGTGCAATCTGCATTTTGTGCTTTTTTAGCGGATTGGAACTTAACAAAGAACCGGATTTATGTTATACTGAAGAAAAGTGTGGCGGCAGATTACTGTAAAACACACGCAATACGGACTAACTTTGGAGGATGCTATGAGCGATAAATATGTTGCTTACGTAGGTTCATACACCTATATTGGTAAAAGTAAAGGAATAACAATCTTTGATGTGGATTTGGAGACAGGTACATTAAAACGGAAAGGAGAGATCCCCTGCAATAACTCTTCTTTCATGGCAATTTCCCACAGCGGAAAATATCTGTATTCAATTATCGATGAGGGACTCATATCTTATGATATTCTCCCGGACGGTATGCTGAAAGAGAAAAATAAGGCGACAATAAAGGGCATGAGAGGCTGTTTCATTGAGATTGATCCGGAAGACCGCTATATTTTTGTAGGCGGTTATCATGATGGAAAGCTGACTGCACTGCGTCTGAACGAAGACGGCACTGTAGGAGAGATTACTGCCGGCATTTTCCATAAAGGTCTTGGAACTGCATGGAGAAAAACCAACAGACCCCGTGTTAACTGTGTCAGGATGTCACCGGAAGGGAAGTTTGTACTGGCAGCAGACGGCGGTACCGATCATATTAAGATTTATGATTTCAATCATGATACGGGAAGTCTGACCCAGTGTGATATTCTTCGCTGTGAGCTGAACTGCAGTCCTAAGCGGATCGCTTTCAGCAGCGATGGCAGATTTATGTATGTTGTCAGTGAGGGCCTTAATTTCGTTGCGGTTTATTCATATGATGGAAGCGGAAGAAGACCGGTATTTGAACTGCTCCAGAAAGTGCCCACATGCGATAAAAAAGATACCTCCATCAGTTCGGCCTGCTCATTTATGTTCTCATCGGATGAATCACATGTTTTTGTCAGCAATGAAGGCGATAACAGTATTTGTTTCTATGACCGCGACAGCAATACCGGTCTGCTGACCAAGAGATGTACTTCACCCATCAGCGGTGAGTTCCCCAAAGGCATCTGCGTATTCCCGGATGACCGTCATATCTGTTCGGTCAACAACAGTTCCGGTACACTGACCTTTTTCAGAATTGATTATGAAAAAGGTCTGCTGATCATGAATGCAAAGCCTGAAAAGGTTGATGAGCCCAACAAGTGTATCATGCATAAGCTTCCGGGCTGATTTCCTGCAGAGTTTTAAATATGCTTAATCCTATAACAGCCTGCCGGCAGATTCTGTCCGGCAGGCTGTTTTTGGGGTGCGCCCGGCAGGCGTACTTCTGATGGGGATGAAACTGGACAAATGACAAAACATGTGTTACTATAAGTATGCATAACTATTCTGAAAACACCCGGATTTCAGAGCTTCCGGGCTGAAAACAGTAAATTCGCTATTGACATTTGAAGTGAAGTATACTATGATATAGATACGAACATGAGTTCTCGAACAGGAGGTCGAATATGGCAAAAGAAGATAAATTAAAAGCATTGGATAATGCTGTTGCGCAGATAGAAAAACAGTATGGTAAAGGATCAATTATGAAACTGGGTGATTCCACGGCCCGTATGAATGTGGAGACAGTTCCCACAGGATGTCTGAGTCTGGATATTGCACTGGGACTGGGAGGTATTCCCAAGGGACGTATCATTGAGATTTACGGTCCGGAATCCAGTGGTAAGACAACTGTGGCTTTACATATGGCTGCAGAAGTGCAGAAGAGAGACGGCATTGCAGGTTTTATTGATGCGGAGCATGCTCTGGATCCGGCTTATGCCAGCAAGATTGGAGTAGATATTGATAATCTGTATATATCCCAGCCGGATAACGGTGAACAGGCTCTCGAAATCGCGGAAACCATGGTGCGCTCCGGTGCGGTGGATATTATTATTATTGATTCGGTTGCTGCCCTGGTGCCCAAAGCGGAGATTGACGGTGATATGGGAGACTCACATGTGGGTCTGCAGGCCCGTCTTATGTCGCAGGCACTGCGAAAACTGACTGCCATTACCAGCAAGTATAATTGTACGGTTATTTTTATCAACCAGCTGCGCGAGAAAGTCGGCGTTATGTTCGGCAATCCAGAGACGACCACAGGCGGACGTGCACTCAAGTTTTATTCCAGTATCCGTCTGGATGTGAGAAGAATTGAGACTTTGAAGCAGAACGGTGAATTTATCGGGAACCGCACCCGCATAAAAGTGGTTAAAAATAAGATTGCTCCGCCGTTTAAAGAAGCTGAATTTGACATCATGTTCGGCACCGGTATTTCCCGTGAAGGCGATATTCTGGATCTGGCTGCCAAAGAAGGAATTGTGGAGAAAAGCGGAGCATGGTACGCATATAAAAAAGAAAAGATCGGTCAGGGACGTGAGAATGCCAAGAATTTTCTTCGCATGAATCCCGATGTTATGGAAGAGATCAGCAAAGCAGTGCGGGTGGCCTATGGTTTTGATGCTCCTGAGGAGAAAGATGCAAAGAAGCCGGAAGAGAATAAACAGCTGGAACTTCAGGATGTGGATTTTTCGGTACCTGATGAAGAACAAAATCTCTTATAGGATTATTCACTGACGATTTCGGGAACGTAAAACACGGAGAAATCCGTTTGCATCATGGGGCGGCTCCTTTTGTCCCCAACATCATATGATTGCCCGGCAGTTGCCGGATTGGGCAGAGTTTTCAATGCTGGTCATGGACAGTTGCGATATTTGTAAGTTTTTTTACAGTATGATGACTTTTGCTTGACAACTTTATTAAATTCCTATAGAATTAGAAGTTGTATTCTACAATGAAAATTTAATAAGGAGGTGCTCCTGTGGGTGCAATGATACCTATTATCATTGCCATTGTTGTTACACTTGTTGTCACTATACCTGTCACATGGGCTTTCGCTACCAGATACCGCATCAAGGTTTATGAAAGTAAGATTGGAACAGCTGAAGAAAAGTCCAGAGAGATTATAGATGAAGCATTGAAAGCGGCAGAAGCGAAAAAGCGTGAAGCACTTCTGGAAGTAAAAGAGGAGACTCTCAGATCCAGAAATGAGTGTGAACGTGAGACAAAAGAGCGTCGCGCGGAACTGCAGCGATATGAAAGGCGTGTACTTAACAAGGAAGAAAACATCGACAAGAAAGCCGATGCCCTGGAACGTCGTGAAGCATCAATGGCAGCCAGAGAAGAATCCCTTTCCCGTAAACATAAGGAAGTGGAATCCATTCTGGTGAAACAGCAGACCGAACTGGAGCGAATTTCAGGTTTAACCTCCGAACAGGCTAAAGACTATCTTTTAAAAACTGTTGAAAACGATGTAAAACATGACACTGCAAAAATGATTAAGGAACTCGAAAGCAGAGCCCGTGAAGAAGCCGGCAAAAAAGCAAAGGATTATGTTGTTACAGCAATCCAGAAGTGTGCGGCGGATCATGTGGCCGAGACGACGATTTCTGTGGTACAGCTTCCGAATGATGAGATGAAAGGCAGAATCATTGGTCGTGAAGGTCGGAATATCCGGACTTTGGAAACACTGACCGGCGTAGATCTGATTATCGATGATACACCTGAAGCGGTTGTATTATCTGCATTTGATCCAATTCGCCGTGAAGTTGCCAGAATCACTCTGGAGAAACTGATTCTGGATGGACGTATCCATCCGGCCAGAATTGAAGAAATGGTTGAAAAGGCTCAGAGAGAAGTGGAGACCAGCATTCGTGAAGAAGGCGAAGCTGCAGCTCTTGAAGTTGGTATCCATGGTATTCATCCCGAACTGATCCGTTTGCTGGGTAAGATGAAATTCAGAACCAGTTATGGTCAGAATGCTTTGAGACATTCAGTTGAAGTTGCTCATTTATCCGGTTTGCTGGCCGGTGAGATTGGAGTGGATGTCAGAACTGCAAAGCGTGCAGGTCTGCTTCATGACATCGGTAAGGCAGTCGATCATGAGATGGAAGGATCTCATGTACAGCTGGGTGTGGATCTCTGCAAAAAGTACCGTGAGTCAGCGGTTATTATCAATGCAGTGGAATCTCATCACGGTGATGTGGAGCCCACATCATTAATTGCATGTATTGTTCAGGCAGCCGACACAATTTCAGCTGCCAGACCCGGTGCAAGAAGAGAAACATTAGAAACATATACAAACAGATTAAAACAGTTAGAAGATATTACAAATTCCTATAAGGGTGTTGAAAAGTCTTATGCCGTTCAGGCAGGACGCGAAATTCGGATTATGGTTGTCCCTGAACAGATCAGTGATGATGATATGGTACTGCTTGCAAGAAATATTTCCAAGCAGATCGAAGCAGAACTGGAATATCCGGGACAGATTAAAGTTAATGTGATCAGAGAATCACGAGTAACCGATTATGCGAAATAGAATAAACTGGGGCGGGCAATTATTTGCCCGTTCTTTTTGATTCAGGAGGATGAGAAAATGGATAATGATGAACTGCGTCTGCACCGTGTGAATCGGAAGCTGGCTTATGAAGGTTCTGTTATGAAGATTTATCGGGACGATATGGAAATGCCTGACGGAAGAATCGTGCAATGGGATTATTTTCATCATAATGGCGGTGCTGCGGTTATACCGGTACTGGATGACGGGAGGATACTGATGGTACGTCAGTATCGTAATGCACTGGACCGTTATACGCTGGAGATTCCTGCAGGAGCTTTTGATTATGAAGGAGAACCCGGGATATCCTGTGCCTCGAGAGAACTGGAAGAAGAGACCGGATATTGCTCGGATGATTTTTCTTTTCTGCTTAATATGAATTCCCTGCCTGCTTTTACCAATGAAAGGGTATCGATCTATGTGGCAGAGCATTTAAAAAAAGCATGTCAGCATCTGGATGAACAGGAATTTCTTAATGTGGAGGCATGGAATCTGGATGAATTGATTCAGCAGATCTACGAAGGGACTCTGATGGACAGTAAAACAGTCTGCGGTCTTCTGGCTTATCAGCTGCGAAGATTGATGCAATAATAAAGATTTGACTGGAGAAGAAACTCTGACAGTGGTAAATTTTGATGCTGAAACGAAGTTTTATGGATTGCAGGATCGGAAACTGCTAAAGAATAATATGATATGCATATATATGAATTACGGAAACGAATGGAAGGAAGATATATATGCGGAATCAAAGATTTCAGGAGCCGGGGCAGCGTAAATATCCTTTTCTGAATCATTTGCTTATTATTGCGGTTACAGCAGGTTTGTCTGCAGGCGTAATGGGAGTAATGTTTCCTCAGGCGGTATTTTATGAGACAGCGAGGTATTATTCAGAAAATGGATGCCGGACTGCATCAGTGAAAGAAAATACCGGATTGTATAAAACAGAATATCTGAAAAATCCGGATTCGGCGTATTTTACGGAATATTTTACGTATTTTCTGAGTGTGCGTGTTCTGGTTCCTTTTGTACTTATTCTTGCAGGTATTTTATGGAAAAATATCAGTTTGCTTTTCTTTTGTGTCTGGGCAGAACTGGTGTCAATTTCCTTCCATGCGGTATTGCTTTTTGGTGCAGGGGGAATGGATGCGGTTTTCGGTCATCTGATGTATGGTTTTCTTCCGGATATCTGTTACGTACTGTCTTTGGTTCTGGCATTTTGCAAGAAAAAATCAGGTATTTATTCGAAAAATCAGTACATTATTACGGTAATTAAGAGCACTTTGCTGCTTTGCTGCGGTGCTGTGGTGGAAATTTATCTATTTTCCCGTTTTCAGCATTAAATTCTTAATATTGCATTATTTTCAGAATTTGTGTATAATGTGATAATGTGTCGGGAAGAGCAATCTTTTGACACATTTAAGGGAATAATACAAGAACAGGAATTTGTTTGAAGGGAGAAATGAAGTTGAAGACTTATCTGAATATGACTCGCGATGAACTTTTGAAAGAAAAGGAAGTATTGGAGGAACAGTATAAAAAGGTGCAGGAGAAACATCTGAACCTGAATATGTCAAGAGGAAAACCGTCATCAGAGCAGCTGGATTTATCCATGCCCATGATGGATTTTCTGAATGGAAGCAGTGATATGCTGGACTCTGAAGGAAATGACTGCAGAAATTATGGTGTTATGGATGGTCTGAAGGAGTGTAAAGAGCTGATGGCTTCTCTTGTTCATACTTCACCGGAAAATGTAATTATATACGGCAATGCAAGCCTGACAATTATGTATGATGCAGTATCCAGATCGGTAACCCATGGTGTTAACGGAAGTACGCCCTGGTGCAAACTGGATAAGGTTAAGTTTTTGTGTCCTGCTCCCGGATATGACAGGCATTTTGCGATTACAGAGTTTTTCGGCATTGACATGATTACAATTCCCATGACGGAGGATGGTCCTGATATGGATCTTGTAGAACAGTATGTGAACAATGATCCTGCTGTAAAAGGTATCTGGTGCGTTCCCAAATATTCCAACCCTCAGGGATATGTATATTCCGATGAAACGGTAAGACGTTTTGCAGGGCTGAAGCCGGCAGCAGAAGATTTCCGTATTTACTGGGATAATGCATACTGTGTGCATCATCTTTATGAGGATGATCAGCCTGAGATTCTTGAGATTCTTTCCGAATGTGAAAAAGCAGGAAATCCCGATATGGTATATGAGTTCTTCTCTACTTCCAAGATTACTTTTTCAGGTGCGGGAATTGCGGCACTGGCCACATCCAGAAAAAATCTTGATTACATCAGAAAACAGATGACGATTCAGACAATCAGCTATGATAAGATCAATCAGTTGAGACATGTGAAATTCCTTAAAAATGCGGAAGGAGTACATGATCATATGATGAAACATGCTGAAATCATGAGACCCAAATTCCAGACAGTACTTCAGATTCTGGAAGAAGAACTGGGAGGACTGGGAATCGGCAGCTGGATCAGTCCCAAAGGGGGATATTTCATTTCTTTTGATGCGCTGGAAGGATGCGCAAAGGCAATTGTGGCAAAGGCAAAAGAAGCCGGCGTTATTCTGACAGGAGCAGGGGCAACCTATCCTTACAAAAATGACCCCAAAGACAGTAATATCCGTATTGCTCCCAGCCTTCCTCCCATGGAAGAACTGATTGAAGCAGCGAAATTATTTACTCTTTGTGTAAAACTGGTGAGCATAGATAAATTCCTTGCTGAAAAATAATTTGAGACAATTTATTTGATAATAAACGATACCGGAGAACAATACTAGAAACAGAAGCTGGAGAACGACTGATGAAAAAGACATTTGTATCACAGGAACAGGTTCAGGATATTGCGAAAAAATATCCGACCCCTTTCCATTTATATGACGAAAAAGGAATTCGTGAAAATGCGAAGCGCGTAAATGAAGCATTTTCATGGAATAAAGGTTTCAGAGAATATTTTGCAGTAAAAGCCAATCCGAATCCTTTTCTGATTAAGATTCTGAAAGAATATGGCTGTGGCTGTGACTGTTCTTCTCTGACAGAGTTGATGCTGGCAAAAGAACTGGGATTTTCAGGAGATGAAATCATGTTTTCTTCCAATGCAACACCTGCAGAGGAATTCCGTTATGCAAGAGAGATTGGTGCCATTATTAATCTGGATGATTTTACACATGTGGATTTTCTGGAAAAGACTACAGGCTCTATCCCGGAAACAATCTGCTGTCGTTTTAATCCCGGCGGAGTATTCCAGATGAGCAACGGAATTATGGACAACCCCGGTGATGCCAAGTACGGTATGACTCCCGCCCAGATCACCGAAGCCTTCAAGCGCCTGAAGGCGGAGGGAGCGGAGGAGTTCGGTATCCACGCCTTCCTGGCCTCCAACACCCTGTCCAACGACTACTACCCCGCGCTGGCCCGGATCCTGTTCCAGCTGGCGGTGAAGCTGAAGGAGGAGACCGGAGCTCACATCACCTTCATCAACCTCTCCGGCGGCGTGGGTGTGCCCTACCGTCCCGAGCAGCCTGCCAACGACATCGCCGTCATCGGCGAGGGCGTGCGCAAGGCCTATGAGGAAATTCTCGTTCCCGCCGGCATGGGCGACGTGGCACTCTACACCGAGCTGGGCCGCTATATGCTGGCGCCCTACGGCCATCTGGTCACCCGCGCCATCCACGAGAAGCACACCTACAAGGAGTACATCGGTGTGGACGCCTGCGCCGCCAATCTCATGCGGCCGGCCATCTACGGCGCCTACCACCACGTCACGGTGCTGGGCA
>JAXDZY010000081.1:0-26388 GCA_034086685.1 Lachnospiraceae bacterium | reverse complement strand
TAAACACAACTCCTTATTGATGGATATGGTCAATTGTTTCTGGATAACTCAATTTTACCATAAATCAGTGAGGAGTTGTTTTATTTTGGAACAAAAAATTTCCCGTATTTATGCGGGTTTTGGCGTTTCGCAAATGCCTATAAATATTTTTTATCAGAAAGGAGTCAGAATTGAAAAGAGCAGCGTTTCATACATTGGGTTGTAAGGTAAATACCTATGAGACAGAAGTTATGAAATCCCAGCTGAAAGAGCATGGGTATGAGATTGTGCCTTTTTCGGAGATGGCAGATGTTTATATTATCAATACATGTACGGTCACAAATATCGCAGATCAGAAATCAAGACAGATGCTTCATAAAGCGAGAAAAAGGAATCCCCAGGCAGTGATTGCAGCGGTGGGATGCTATGCACAGACATTTAAAGAGGAACTTATTAAGGATCATACGGCTGATCTGATCATAGGCAATAATCAGAAAAACAGACTGTATGAGCTTCTTGAGGAGTACGATGCAAGCCATACGGTTCAGGAAGCGGTCTGTGATCTGAAAAAGGAGAGGGAATATGAACCCATGTTTCTGACATCTACCGATGACCGGACACGCGCTTTTCTGAAAATTCAGGATGGATGCAATCAGTTCTGCAGCTATTGTCTTATTCCCTATGCCAGAGGGCGAGCAAGGAGCCGGACTGTGGAGGATGTTATCGCAGAAATCGGGGCTCTTGCGAAGCAGGGATTTCAGGAGGTGGTTCTGACAGGGATTCATTTAAGCTCTTACGGCATGGATCTGAATGAGGAAAAGAAACCGCTTCTGAAGAAAGTAATTCTGCAGGCTGCTGAGATTGAGGGAATCCGCCGGATCCGTCTGGGTTCTCTGGAGCCCAATGTCATCACGGAGGATTTCATAAAACCGCTGGCCGGGTGTGACAAATTCTGCCCTCATTTTCATCTGTCTCTGCAGAGTGGTTCTGATGCGACTCTCAAACGCATGAATAGACATTATACTGCCGGCGAATACTATAGTAAATGTGAATTGATCCGGAGATATTTTGAGCATCCGGCAATTACCACCGATGTGATAGCCGGATTTCCACAGGAAACTGAAGAAGAATTCGAAGAAACCTGCGCTTTTGTGGAAAAGGCGCGTTTTGCGGAGATGCATGTATTCAAATATTCGCGAAGAAAAGGAACCAGGGCCGATTTCATGCCGGGGCAGATTCCGGATCAGATTAAGACACAGCGAAGCCACAGACTGCTGGAAATTGCTTCCCGCATGCAGCAGGAGTATCTGTCATGGTATCCGGGCCGTCAGGTGGAGGTATTGACGGAGGATGAGATACAGTACCAGGGCGAAACATGGAGATGCGGTCATACAAAAGAATATGTGAAATGTCTTTTAAAAAACTGTGCATCCAATGAAATTGTAACCGGGAAAGCCTGTGAAGTGACAGAAAATCACATGCTGATCATCAGGTAAACGGAACTTTATTCGTCGTACCACTTGCCGAATGATGCAAAATGTATTAAAATAGGGCTGAGTATTGCCCGGAATAGATTTTTTGTAAAGGAAGTGATCGTATGAGTGATATGAATGAAACACAGTTTTTTAAGGTACCGCAGGACAATGAAAGTGATGTGGAAAAGGTTCTGGAGGCTGTATGCCATGCCATGATGGAAAAAGGATACAATCCTCAGAGTCAGATCGTAGGCTATATTATGTCGGGTGATCCTACCTATATTACCAGCCATAAGGGAGCCAGAAGTATGATCATGAAAGTTGAGCGGGATGAGATACTGGAAGAACTGATGCGTTTTTATCTGGATAATAAAATGAACAGGTAGCGGACATGCGTATACTTGGACTTGACTATGGCTCAAAAACCGTGGGAGTGGCAGTCAGCGATGAGCTGGGCATTACCGCACAGGGATTGGAGACAATTCAGAGAACACAGGCAAATAAGCTGAGAAAGACACTTGCACGCATAGAGCAGTTGATTACGGAATATGATATAGGAAAGATTGTGCTGGGCTGTCCGAAAAATATGAACAATACAGAGGGTCCGCGCGTACAGGCAACGCTTGAATTTATGGAGATGCTGAAACGCCGGACCGGACTGGAAGTTATTTTGCAGGATGAACGTCTGACAACTGTATCAGCAGAACGGGTTCTGATAGAATCGGGAGTACGAAGGGAGAACCGCAAGGAAGTTATCGATAAGATTGCGGCTGTGTTTATCCTGCAGACTTATCTGGATGCACAGGCCTTCGCAGCACGTAAGGAGTTTGAATGAGTAGTAATAGTGACAGGATTGTTCTCACAACAGAAGACGGCGAGACCATTGAATTATTTGTATTGGAAAAGACCAGGATCAACGGAAAAGATTATCTGCTGACAGCGGACAGCAGTCTGGACGATGAGGCTGAAGAAGAGGCAGAATGCTATATTTTCAGAGATGATTCTCTTCCGGATGATTCTGAGGCGATTTATGTTATGGTGGAAAATGAGGATGAACTGGCCGGCGTACTGGATATTTTTCAAAATTTAATGGATGATGTATCATTTGAAAATTAAATAACAGTTCTTCGGATTCATGCTGGTTTTCTTCCTGCATTAATTACGGGTGCAGTATATGAGCTACTGCAGCAGAAAGCACGGAGGTAACTAATTGAAATCAGAAGCAAACCATAAATTACGTATTATCCCTTTAGGTGGTTTGGAATCGATCGGTATGAACATTACGGCACTGGAATATGATGACAGCATTATTGTAATTGACTGCGGGCTGAGCTTCCCCGGGGATGATATGCTGGGTATTGATCTGGTGATTCCTGATGTGACATATCTGAAAGAAAACATTGAAAAAGTAAAAGGATTTTTTATTACCCATGGTCATGAGGATCATATCGGAGCACTGCCCTATGTACTTCGGGATGTGAATGTACCCGTTTACGGAACGAAGCTGACCATCGGTATTATTGACAGCAAGCTGAAAGAACATCCAAATCTGAAAGCAGTTAAAAAGAAAGTGGTCAAATACGGTCAGTCCATCAATGCGGGCTGTTTCCGTGTGGAATTTATCAGAACCAACCACAGTATTGCCGATGCAGCGGCATTTGCCATATTTACTCCTGTGGGTACTGTAGTCCATACCGGTGACTTTAAAATTGATTACACCCCGGTATTCGGTGATGCGGTAGATCTGCAGCGCTTTGCAGAGCTGGGGAAAAAAGGTGTGCTGGCGCTGTTGTGCGAAAGCACCAATGCAATCAGAGAAGGATTTACCATGTCGGAACGCACAGTCGGCAGGACATTTGACAACCTGTTTGCAGAGAATGTAAATCACAGAATTATTGTGGCAACATTCGCGTCCAATGTGGACCGTGTACAGCAGATCATCAACACCGCATATAAGTATGGACGGAAGGTTGTGGTGGAGGGCCGCAGTATGGTCAACATCATCAATACAGCTTCCGAGCTGGATTATCTGAATATTCCGGAAGGTACGCTTATTGATCTGGATTCTCTGAAAAATTATCCTGATGAAAAAACAGTACTGATCACCACAGGAAGTCAGGGAGAATCCATGGCAGCGCTGTCCCGGATGGCAGCGGGAATTCACCGCAAGGTGACCATTAAGCCGGGGGATGCCATTATTCTGAGTTCCAGTCCCATTCCCGGCAATGAAAAAGCTGTGGCCAAGATTATCAATGAACTGTCCATGAAAGGCGCACATGTTATTTATCAGGATACACATGTCTCCGGACATGCATGTCAGGAAGAAATCAAACTGATTTATTCTCTGGTTCATCCGCGGTATTCCATTCCCATCCATGGGGAATTCCGCCATCGCCAGGCACAGGCCGTGCTTGCACAGTCTCTGGGAATTTCAAATGACAGGATTTTCATGATGAATGCAGGAGATGTGCTGGAGATGAATGCGGAAGAAGCGGCAATAACAGGCAAGGTTCATGCAGGTTCCGTACTGGTTGACGGACTTGGCGTGGGGGATGTGGGCAATATTGTACTGCGCGATCGCCAGAGTCTTTCACAGAATGGTATCATCATTGTAGTACTTTCTCTGGAGAAGCATTCCAATCAGCTTCTGGCAGGACCTGATATTGTGTCCCGGGGCTTCGTTTATGTGAGAGAGTCAGAGGATCTGATGGAGGAAGCCAGACAGGTGGTATGCAGTGCGGTTGATGAGTGCCTGCGCAGAAATATTACGGACTGGGTTCGCCTCAAAACGGTAATCCGTGATAATCTCAGTGATTATCTCTGGAAAAAGATGAAACGAAATCCCATGATTCTCCCCATAATCATGGAAGTGTGATAAAGGCTGGAATTGTTTATGGCAGAGAATACCGATGTAAATGTAAAAAGGACCGGTCAGGCAGCAGGTGCTGCGGTCCGTATGGCTCTCAGACTCATTGCCATTCTGCTGATCGTATTTATTTTTCATTTTGTGATCAGTGCAGGATATGACTTTGGATACAACCTGTTTGCTGCACCGGCCATGTCAGCTGCGCCGGGCAGAGAAGTTGCTTTTACTGTTGAGCCGGGAGAATCCACCGCAGAAATAATTGATGCTCTGGCAGATGCAGGGCTGATTCGTGATAAGTTTTCTTTCCGGTGCCAGATCATCTTTTATGATAAGATTCTTCAGCCCGGAGAATACACCATGAATACTTCCATGACCAGCAAGGAGATTTTGCTGTATCTGAATGACGGCCCCGGCAGTTTACAGGAGTGACAGTATGATTGCAGATGAAAGAACAACTGAATATATCAGATCGCTGGAACCGGACTACAGTCCGGTTCTGGCAGACATAGAAGCAGAGGCAATCCGGGACCGGGTCCCGATTATCCGCAGGGAGACAGGAAGTCTGCTGCGGAGTCTGATTCTTATGAAACGCCCCCGCAGGATTCTGGAGGTGGGCACAGCAACAGGCTTTTCCGCACTGCTTATGAGTGAAGTGATGCCTGAAGGCTGTACAATCACGACTATTGAAAAATATGAAAAAAGAATCCCTCTGGCACGGGCAAACTTTCGCAGGGCAGGTAAAGAGGATGTGATCCATCTGATTGCCGGTGATGCTGCAGAAGTGCTTGAATCGCTGGAGGGGTCTTTTGATTTTATCTTTATGGATGCTGCCAAGGGGCAGTATATCCATTTTCTTCCATCCGTTATGCGTCTTCTGGAGCCGGGAGGAGTTCTGGTTTCGGACAATATTCTGCAGGATGGACAGCTGGTGGAATCCCGTTACGGCGTGATCCGCAGAAACCGGACCATTCACAGCAGAATGAGGGAGTATCTGTATGCTTTAAAGCATATGGAGGAGCTGGAATCCTCTGTACTGACTGTGGGAGACGGAGTGACCATCAGTGTGAGGAAAGTATAAGGAGGAAATAATGAGAAAACCGGAGCTTTTGATTCCTGCCGGGAGTCTTGAAGTTTTGAAAACAGCGGTGTATTACGGTGCAGATGCTGTATATGTGGGCGGAGAGGCATTCAGCCTTCGTGCCAAAGCCAGAAATTTTTCCATGGAAGAGCTGAAAGAGGGAATCCGTTTTGCACATGAACATGGCGTAAAGGTTTATGTAACTGCCAATATTCTGGCCCATAACCGGGATCTGGAGGAAGCGGCGTCATATTTTGAAGAGTTGAAAAAGGCTGGACCGGATGCGGTTCTCATCTCGGATCCGGGACTTTTTATGGTGGCACGGGAAGTAATTCCCGAGATTCCCATCCATATCAGTACCCAGGCCAATAACGTGAATTACGGTACGTTTCTGTTCTGGAAATCTCTTGGGGCGACCCGTGTGGTGACCGGAAGAGAACTGTCACTGGATGAGATTAAAACCATTCGCTCAAAAATTCCCGAAGATATGGAGATTGAAAGCTTTGTTCACGGAGCCATGTGTATTTCCTATTCAGGACGCTGCCTGCTTTCCAATTACCTGACGGGCCGTGACGCCAATCAGGGTGCCTGCACGCATCCCTGCCGCTGGAAATATACCCTGATGGAAGAAAAACGTCCGGGAGAATATTTCCCGGTATTTGAGAATGAAAGAGGTACATTTATTTTTAATTCAAAGGATCTGTGTATGATCGACCATATTCCGGATCTGGTGGATGCGGGGATCGACAGCTTCAAGATCGAGGGACGCATGAAAGCAGCTCTTTATGTGGCCGTGGTGGCAAGAACCTACCGGAGAGCCATCGATGATTATTTCACCGATCCGGCTCTTTATGCACAGAATCTGGACTGGTACCGTTCAGAAATCGAAAAATGCACCATGCGTCAGTTTACAACCGGATTTTTCTATGGAAAACCTGATGAGAATTCGCAGATCTATGATAATAATACCTACATTCAGGATTATATTTATCTTGGAATGAGCGGATCAGTAAGAGAAGACGGCAGTTTCTTTCTGGAGCAGAAGAATAAGTTCTCGAAAGGGGAAACTGTGGAACTGCTGAAGCCGGATGGGGACAACATTGAGGCACAGGTGCTTGCGATTCTGGATGAAAATGGTCAGGAGCAGGAAAGCGCTCCGCATGCCAGACAGCATCTTTTTGTCCGTCTGAGTATTCAGCCGGAAGAGGGGGATATTCTTAGAAAGAAGGCCTGATTATGATGGAACTCTTTTTGTTTGCCGTTTCCGGATTTAATATGGTATATTATGTAATACTGGTTATTTTTACGGATGCAGCCTGGATGACGCAGATATACTGGCCTGTCAGCGCAGTTGTATTTACGCTTCTGGGGCTGATTCTGAAAGCGGACCGGAAGCGTAAACAGGAGCACAGAAGATGTATGTCTCTGGAATTGAGAACTGTTATCTGCACCAGCTGCGGCCTCTATTTTCTGATGGTCGGATTTTTTACGGTCATGATTTTTATGCAGGCTTTTTCTGTCAGTCCGGTAGATGTGGATTACCTTATTTTCATTGAAAACGGAGATGTGGAGACCACATTGACAGAAAGTGATTATAATGCTCTGAAGTGTACTGTCGGGTATATGAAAAAGCATGAGGATACTTCTGTTGTTCTGGCGGGCTGCAGCCGGTTCCGGGATATGGAAGTGGATGAAAGCGGGCTGCAGGACCTGATGAAGAGTTATCTGCTCAACCATGGAATCAGCCGGGATCGGATTATTACGGAAGAGATTTCCAGCAATCTGAGGCAGAATATCACGTACAGCTATGCGTATATTCTGGTGGACTGGTATGGAAAGGATGCGGATCGTACAGCGGAACCCACGGTGGGAGTCGTTGCAGAATCCGTGTCTGTCTGGAGATATCGGACTATTATAGGTGCTCTGGGCAATGTGAGCAGACACATGGAGATAATTTCCTATCATGAACCGGTTCTGACCTGGCCTGCCAGGATCATGGAGGAAATCCGTCTGATTATCAGATACCATCTGATCAATCAGTTTGAATATAATCCATCCTGACAGTCCATTTGGAGCCTGATTGTTATAAACCGGTGCAGAACCGGATTTCGATGTAGTGAGGAGAGAGAATATGTCATTTGAAAACCTTGAAACATATCAATTACTGAAGGAAGAAGTCATCAGGGATCTGAATTCCACAGCATATATCATGCGTCATAAAAAAAGCGGTGCACGTATTTTCCTGCTGTCCAATGATGATGAGAATAAAGTGTTTACCATAGGCTTCCGTACACCCCCTGCCAACAGTACCGGGGTTGCACATATCCTGGAGCATTCTGTACTGTGCGGTTCAAAAAAATTCCCTCTGAAGGATCCTTTTGTGGAACTGGTGAAGGGATCACTGAACACATTTCTGAATGCCATGACTTATCCGGATAAGACTGTATATCCTGTGGCAAGCTGCAATGATACGGATTTTCAGAATCTCATGGATGTCTACATGGATGCGGTTCTGAATCCCCGGATCTATGAAAATGATAAGATTTTCCGCCAGGAGGGCTGGCATTACGAGATGGAGAGCCCCGAATCACCTCTCACCATTAACGGTGTGGTTTATAATGAGATGAAAGGGGCATTTTCCTCCCCGGACAGTGTGCTGGAGCGTTCCATTCAGAACGGACTTTTCCCCGACAATACCTACGGCAATGAATCCGGCGGTGATCCGGATGTGATTCCTCAGCTTTCTTATGAGGAATTTCTTGCTTTTCATAAAAAATATTATCATCCTTCCAACAGCTACATTTATCTGTACGGGAATATGGATATGGAGGAGAAGCTGCGCTGGCTGGATGAGGAATACCTGAGTCATTATGAAGAGGCACCTGTGGATTCTGAGATTCATGTACAGAAGCCTTTTTCTGAGCCTGTCATCCGTACCATGAGTTATTCGGCCGATGAGGATGGTGATGAAGGTTCCTATCTGGCCATGGCCATGGCAGTGGGCAGTGTGCTGGACCGGAAACAGTATGTGGCCATGAGCATTCTGGATTATGCACTGCTTGATGCACCGGGAGCACCTCTGAAACAGGCCCTTATTGATAAAAAGCTTTGCAGGGATGTCTACGGGGGCACTGAATCCGGCATTCTGCAGCCGTATTTTTCAGTGGTGGCAAAAGGTGCAGATCCTGACAGGATGCAGGAATTTAAAGATACTGTCCGCGCTGTACTGAAAGAACTGATGGAAAAAGGCTTAAATAAGCGGACACTGGCTGCAGGCATGAACAGTGCCGAATTCAAATACAGAGAAGCAGATTTCGGTTCCTATCCCAAAGGACTTATGTATGGCCTTCAGTGCTTTGACAGCTGGCTTTACGATGAGACGGATCCGCTGATGCATCTGTCTTACAGTGATACTTTTGACTGGCTGCGGGAACACATGGAGGAAGGATATTTTGAAGGCCTGATTAAAGACTGGTTGTTGGACAACCCTCATCAGGTTCAGATCATCATGAACCCGGAGGCGGGGCTTTCCGCGAAAAAGGACGCCAGACTGTCAGAAATGCTGGCAGCCAGAAAAGCATCCATGACAACGGATGAGATCGACCGGATCGTGAAAGAAACAAAAGAATTGAAAGCTTTCCAGGAAGCATCGGATCCGCCGGAAGTTCTGGCTAAAATTCCGCTTCTGTCCCGGGAAGATATCGGAAAGAAGGTACAGGGCTTCTGCAACGATTATAAGCAGGAAAAAGGCGGAGATGTGGTTCATCATGAATTATTTACCGGCGGCATCGGATATCTGCAGATTTTATTTGATATGGATGGAATGAATGCAGAAGAAATTCAGTATGCTTCGCTGCTGAAGACACTGCTTTGCATGGTCAATACGGAGCATTATACTTATGGTGAACTGGCTGATGAGATCGGCATGAACTGCGGCGGTCTTTCTGCAGGAATCGGCACCTTTGATGACTGCCGGGATTTTAACCGGTTTACTGGTGTTTTTGAGCTGGTTTCCAAAGTGAAAACAGAGAAACTGGATTTTGTATTTGATATGTTTCGGGAAATCGTATTTACTTCCGATCTCACCGACAGGAAAAGAATTGCAGAGGTAATTGCCCAGACCAGCTCCCGTCTGCAGATGCGCATGATTTCCGGCGGACATATGTCTGCAGTGGGAAGAGCCGTATCGGGATTCAGCCGTTCTGCCAGATTCAGTGAGCTGACAGGCGGACTTGAATATGCACGGTTTATTAACCGTCTGGAGGCTTCATTCGAGAACTGCAGCGATGAAATTGTGGAAAAATTATGTGCTGTCCGTGAGAAGATATTCAAACCTTCCAGAATGGTGGTAAGTTACACATCGGATGCAGAAGGGTATGAAAAACTGCCCGGCCTTCTGGAAAAATTCACCTGTGAGTTTGCAGAACATTTCCACGATTCAGCAAAACCTTCATCTGCTTTTGGAAAGGGAGGATGCCGGTACGATCTGGAAACAGGCTGCAGTCCGGTACCTGTAAAGGAAGGTCTTGTGACCAGCGGACAGATTCAGTATGTGGCCAGAGCAGGAAGTTTTGCTTCCCATGGACTGGAGTACCGTTCCACACTGAGGATTCTTGGGGTAATTCTGAATTATGATTATTTATGGCTGAATCTGAGGGTAAAGGGCGGTGCCTACGGCTGTATGAGCGGTTTTGCAAGAAACGGAGAAAGTTATCTGGTTTCCTACCGTGATCCAAACCTGAAAGAAACCAATGACATTTATGAAGGAATTCCTGAATATCTGCGTTCATTCCAGGCTGATGAACGGGATATGACAAAATATATCATCGGAACAATCAGTGATATGGATATACCGCAGACCCCCAAGATGAAGGGAGCAAGGTCCATGGCTGCATGGATGACCGGTGTTACGGAAGAAATGCTTCAGGAAGACAGAGACCGGATCCTGTCCTGTCAGGTGGAGGATATCCGGGAGCTGGCAGATTATGTGGAGGCTGTGCTGGAGTCCGGCAATCTGTGTGTTGTGGGAAGTGAGACAAAAATCCGTGAGAATAAAGCCATGTTTGATTCTGTAGAAAATATGTTTCCCAGGGCAAAAACGGAAAATAACGTACAGGAGATGCCGCAGTAGCTGCCGGCGTATATAAGGAGGATAATATGGGCAAACAGTTTAAATCGGGTTTTGTAACATTGATCGGACGCCCCAATGTGGGGAAGTCTACTTTAATGAATCATCTGATCGGCCAGAAGATTGCAATTACCTCCCGAAAACCTCAGACTACCAGAAACCGGATCCAGACAGTATATACGGATAAAGAATCCCAGATGATTTTTCTGGACACACCAGGTATTCATAAGGCGAAAAACAAGCTGGGTGAATACATGGTCAATGTGGCGGAACGTACTCTTACCGAAGTGGATGTGATCCTGTGGCTGGTGGAGCCGGATGAGAAGATCGGTCCGGGAGACCGCAATATTCTGGAAAAACTGAAAAAGGTGAAAACACCGGTAATTCTTATCATCAACAAGATTGATACCATTGACAAAACGGCAGTGGGAAATCTGATTTCCATGTGGAAAAAACAGCATGATTTTAAAGCTGTTATACCTGTCAGTGCTCTGCGCAGCATCAATACGGATACCGTTCTGGAGGAAATACGCAGATATCTTCCTCAGGGCCCCATGTATTATGATGAGGATACGGTAACTGATCAGCCCATACGTCAGATCACGGCGGAAATCATCCGCGAAAAAGCTCTGAGAAGGCTGGAAGATGAAATTCCTCATGGGATTGCTGTTACAGTAGACGTAATGAAAGTCAGAAAAGACGGAATCTGGCAGGTGGATGCTTCGATCATCTGCGAGAGGGATTCCCATAAGGGCATCATCATCGGAAAACAGGGAAACATGCTGAAAAGCATTGGTATTGATGCCCGCAAAGATATCGAGCTTCTCACGGGCGGTCAGGTGAATCTGAAGCTGTGGGTCAAGGTCCGCAGAGAGTGGAGGGACAGTGATATCCAGCTGAAGAATTTTGGCTATTTTGAAAATAAATGACGGATCTGCTGGAACTGTCAGGCGTGGTGCTTTCCTCCATGCCTGTGGGAGAGTATGACAGAAGAGTAGTACTTCTGACAAAGGAAAGGGGCAGAATCACTGCATTTGCAAAGGGGGCAAGAAGACCGAACAGCCCGCTGCTTGCAGTATCCTGCCCATTTGTATGCGGCAGGTTTTACCTGTATGAGGGGAGAAATTCCTATACCCTGAGAAGTGCGGATGTGATTGCTTATTTTGATCAGCTGCAGCAGGATCTGGAAACACTCTGCTATGCTTCGTATTTTACGGAACTGGCGGATTATTATGCAAAGGAGAATCTGACAGCTGCGGATATGCTGAATCTGCTGTATCTGGCTTTCAGGGCGCTGGAGAAAAATCAGCTGCCCAGAGTTCTGGTGCGGCATGTGTTTGAGCTGCGAATGATGGTGATTGACGGAGAATATACGGAATGGCCGCCGGTGATCACAGGAGAGAGTGCTGCCTATGCGTGGCAGTATGTGATCACGGCACCTCTGCAGAAAATTTTTCAGTTTACACTGGCGGAGCCGGCACTGAAAGAATTTGCCGGAGCGGTGACCGTATGGCGCAGGCGGATCATCGATAAAGAATTTCATTCGCTGGAAATTCTGAATACACTGTTGTAAAACCCGAAAATTTATATTGAAAATAATCGGATTTAAGGGTACAATGAATTAACTGTGTCTGTGAACCGGCACGGTGATGAATGAAACTTTGTAATAAATACCGCAGTTTTGCGGCGCAAGGAGGAAATCATGAAACTGAGGTTTGTGAAAGGGATTGCCTGTGTGATGCTGGTATCTGCTTTGCTGGGCGGATGCGGGCAGAAGGGCGAACTGGATACAACATCTGTTTATATCAGGAAAGATGGTTCCGTAGCTTCTGCGGTGTATGAGCCTTTTGATAAGAAGGTCTACAGCGAGGATGAGCTTCAGGTATTTATCGAAGATGCAGTCAGTGCATATAATCAGAAGAATGCGGGCACTGCAGCTGCATATATCGATGATACAGAGGAACCGCTGTCCGTTGCGATCAGTTCCCTGGAGGTAAAAGACGACACTGCTGTATTAAAGATGGAATATTCTTCCTGTGATGATTATGTCCGGTTTAATGAAAGTGAAGGAACCTTTGTGCAGTTGGCATCGGGAACTGTGGCAGGTGCAGGGGAAGCCGGAATCGATATGAGCGGTTTTGAGCTTCTCAACGCGGAAGGGACAGAGAAAGTAAGCGGCAGTGAAGTGGATGGCGGATATCATGTGGTATTTGCGGAAGGAACTGCCACCATCGTTGTGGAAGGAAGCATTCAGTATGCAACGTCCGATGTGAAGATCGAAGATAAGGATACGGCACAGATCGCTTCCGATGGAGCGCTGTCCTGCATTGTATTCAAATAATTATGTGATCAATCCTGCTGACAGGATTTAACCATATCCCGGGACGGTATATGTCCTGCCCGGGGCATAAACAGTATGAGTTTGAAAGGATACAGACAAATGGAAAAGACAATGGAAAAAATTGTGGCACTGGCAAAGTCAAGAGGTTTTGTATACCCCGGTTCTGAAATTTACGGCGGCCTTGCCAATACCTGGGATTACGGTAATCTGGGTGTGGAATTAAAGAACAATGTGAAAAAAGCCTGGTGGCAGAAATTCGTACAGGAAAGTCCTTACAATGTGGGTGTGGACTGTGCGATTCTGATGAATTCCCAGACATGGGTTGCTTCCGGACATCTGGGAGGATTTTCTGACCCTCTGATGGACTGCAAGGGATGTCACGAGCGTTTCCGTGCAGATAAACTGATTGAAGATTATGCACATGACAATGGCCTGGAAATCGATTCCGTGGATGGCTGGACTCATGAACAGATGGAGAATTTTATCAGAGATCACCAGATTCCCTGCCCTACCTGCGGCAAAAACGATTTTACAGAAATCAGAGAATTCAACCTGATGTTCAAAACCTTCCAGGGTGTAACTGAAAATGCAAAGAGTACAGTTTATTTAAGACCTGAAACAGCACAGGGTATTTTCGTAAACTTCAAGAATGTTCAGAGAACTTCCAGAAAAAAAGTTCCTTTTGGTATCGGTCAGATCGGTAAATCTTTCCGTAACGAGATTACTCCCGGCAACTTTACTTTCCGTACCAGAGAATTTGAGCAGATGGAACTGGAATTCTTCTGCAAGCCCGGTACAGATCTGGAGTGGTTTGCATACTGGAAAGCATTCTGCCTGAACTGGCTGAAGTCACTGGGGCTGAAGGATGAAGAACTGCGTGCAAGAGATCACTCTCCGGAAGAACTCTGCTTCTATTCAAAAGCCACCACGGATGTGGAATTCCTGTTCCCCTTCGGCTGGGGCGAACTGTGGGGTATTGCTGACAGAACAGATTATGACCTGACACAGCATCAGAATACCTCCGGTGAAGATATGAGTTATTTCGATGATGAGACTAAGGAAAAATACATCCCTTACGTTATCGAACCTTCGCTGGGTGCTGATCGTGTAACACTGGCATTCCTCTGCAGCGCATACGATGAGGAACTGATGGAGGACGGTAAGACAAGAACAGTACTGCATTTCCATCCTGCAATTGCGCCGGTTAAGATCGGTGTGCTGCCTCTGTCAAAGAAGCTTAATGACGGTGCTCTGGAGATCTATACTCAGTTATCCAGATACTATAACTGTGAATTTGATGACAGAGGACAGATCGGCAAACGCTACAGAAGACAGGATGAGATCGGAACTCCTTTCTGCATCACCTATGATTTCGATTCTGAAACAGATCATGCTGTAACGGTACGTGACAGAGATACCATGGAACAGGAACGCGTGGCAATCGCGGATCTGGAAGAATATTTCAGAAATAAGATGAGCTTTTAATATGAAATATTAAAGTAACCGTAAGGAGAAGGATGCGAGTGAATTGCATCCTTTTTCAGATATAAAGAGGGAAAGATGTAAAGGGATGAGAAATAACAGAGATGTAAAGCTATTACGGCGTTTTGTGTGTCTGATTCTGGCAATGCTGATGCTGGTCTGCGCTGTCAGCGGGTGCAGGAAATCAGATGCTGAAGAAACTGCAGCTTCTGCAGAAACTGAAGGCAGCGGGGAAACCCGGAACGGGCAGACTGAAGAAAAGACTGCAGAGGAAACTTCAGAGACGGAAGAAAGCACCGAGGAGCAGACAGAATCGCCTTATAATGAGGATGGAACACGGCGGGCGTGGGTTTCAGTGGAAGGACGTGTGAATGTCCGTGAGAAAGCCAGTGCCTCGTCACAGTTTGTGGGGTCATTTCCGGATCGTCAGGAAATCAGAGTTCTGGATGAAAAAGCCGTAAAGGGATTTTATAAAGTCAGCGGTAAAGATTATACAACAGGTAAAGAAATTGCCGGTTATGCATCGAAGAAATATATCAGCTTTGATCCGCCGGAACCTCCGCAGGTGAAGCTGGATGTGGTTTCCTATCTGCAGACTGATGAGCGCTGGGGAGATGTGCTTCTGGGTTCTACAAAAAAGACCATGTATGACATCGGGTGTGCGACTACAGCACTGGCCATGAGTGAATCTTTCCTGAAAGGGAAGGAAATTCATCCGGATGAACTGGCTGAAGGAGCTGTTTATACCAGTGATGGAGAAATCGGCTGGCCGAATGATTATTACTGGAATTACAGTAAGGATATGTATCTGGATTTTGTGTATAATAAACTTCATGAGGGCATACCCGTACTGATCGGCTGTACACGTTACAACGGCAGACCGCACTGGGTGCTGATTACCGGTTATGTGGGAGACGGGGGGACTCTGAAGGCCAGGGATTTCCTGATCAATGATCCGCTTCCGTACGGAAGGACCAATCTTGAGCAGTATCTGGATGAATATCCGGTATTCAGCAAGCTGATCTACTACTGTAAAGACCGGGCTCTGGTACCGGGAAGCGAGGAATCAAAAGCAGCAGTAAAAGAATCAAAGGCAGCGGAAGAAGAGAAATCCAGGCCTACGGAAACTACGGCAAAGAAAAAGAAATAGCAGAACAGAGGTATTTAGATTATGAAGGATGGTTATATCAGAGCAGCGGCTGCAACACCAAAGATTCGTGTGGCAGACCCGGAGTATAATGAACTCCAGCTGGAAAAGCAGCTGGAAGAGGCCCAGATTGCCGGAGCCAAGATCGTGGTGTTTCCCGAATTATGTCTGACAGGTTATACCTGCCGGGATCTGTACTGGCAGACACCGCTTCTGGAAGGGGCTTACCGTGCCCTGGCAAAGTTGATCCGTTTTACGGAAGGGATGGATCTGATTGTTTTTGTGGGTCTTCCCTGGGAGGAATGCGGCAAGCTTTACAACGTAATGGCGGCAGTATGTAATGGCGAGCTTCTGGGAATTGTTCCCAAATCCTGTATTCCCAATTATTCTGAATTCTATGAGGGGCGGTATTTCACAAAAGGCATGAAGACACCGGTGGAAACGGAATTCAGGCTGGAGGATGGAACGGTCGTACAGGTTCCTTTCGGAACGGATATCCTGTTCCGGTGCAGTACAGTTCCTGATCTGGTCATTGCAGGAGAACTGTGTGAAGATGTGTGGGTTCCCGATTCGCCCAGCGTACGTCATGCTCTTGCCGGCGCCACAGTGATTGTTAACTGCTCCGCCAGTGATGAAACCACAGGAAAAGATACCTATCGTTCGGATCTGATACGCATGCAGTCTGCCAAGCTGGTCTGCGCTTACATTTACTGTAATGCGGGCGAAGGAGAATCCACCACGGATCTGGTATTCGGCGGGCAGAATATTATTGCGGAAAATGGTACTGTCCTGGCTGATGAGGGACGTTTTCATAATGGAATCGCCTACGGAGAGATCGATCTGGAGCGTATCCGCAGTGAACGCCGCAGGATGGGTACTTTTGATTCGAAAACAGCCCCGGAACATGATGTGGTTGAGTTTGAACTGTCCCCGGAGCCTCTTCGTCTTCATCGTTATATTGATCCTGCTCCGTTTGTACCTTCTGTCAAACGCGACCGTGATCGCCGCTGCGATGAGATCCTTTCCATTCAGGCACTTGGATTGAAGACAAGGCTGCAGAAAATCGGGTGCCGTTCTGCAGTGGTGGGAATTTCCGGTGGACTGGATTCCACACTGGCTCTGCTGGTTACGGTTCGTGCATTTGATGCGCTGGAGATTCCAAGAGAGAATATTATTGCAGTAACCATGCCCTGTTTCGGAACAACGGACAGAACCTACAATAATGCCTGCAAGCTGATCCGGTCTCTGGGGGCGACTCTTAAGGAGGTCAATATTCAGGAGGCAGTACGCCTGCATTTCCGGGATATCGGACATGATGAATCTGTTCACGATGTGACATATGAAAATGGTCAGGCCAGGGAACGGACACAGATTCTCATGGATTTATCCAACAAGTACAATGGAATCGTAATCGGAACAGGAGATCTTTCAGAGCTGGCGCTGGGCTGGGCTACCTATAATGGAGACCACATGTCCATGTATGCGGTGAACAGTTCCGTGCCCAAAACACTGGTCCGCCATCTGGTTTCCTATTATGCGGATACCTGTCATGATGAGATGCTTGAAGAAGTGCTTCGTGATGTACTGGACACGCCGGTCAGCCCCGAACTGCTTCCTCCTGAGGAAAACGGCGAGATTGCCCAGAAAACCGAAGATCTGGTGGGTCCTTACGAACTGCATGATTTCTTCCTGTACCAGATGCTTCGTTTCGGTTATCATCCGGTTAAAATCAACCGCATGGCCAATCATGCATTTGAGGGTGTTTATGATAAAGAAACAATTCTGAAATGGCAGAAGGTTTTCACCCGGAGATTTTTCCAGCAGCAGTTTAAGCGGTCCTGTCTGCCTGACGGACCCAAAGTCGGTTCCGTAGCCGTTTCACCCAGAGGTGATCTGCGCATGCCCAGTGATGCCAGTGTACGGATCTGGATGAAAGAGCTGGAGGAACTGGAAGAAGAGCTAAAACAGGAGCAGTAACGGAGTCTGCCCAGGCTTTTCTTATTCGGATGCCGATGCCTTTTTCAGCGCTGCATTGATGGTGTCAGTCAGTGCGGTCTGGGTGTACTGCATTTTTTCATCATAGGTCAGATATTCTGTACTCTGTGTTGCCAGAATCTTTTCGTTCAGGTCTTTCATGGCGGGTTCGAGAAGCGGATAGGCGCTGGTGATCTCTTCGGATACGTCCGCAAGATAAATAGATTCGATCCGGTCTGAACTGACAGTTACGCTTACGTTAACGGAATGATTTCCCAGCTTCAGGATGGAACTGTAGCAGCCCGGATTGTACAGGGGAGTGCCGGCTTCGGAGAGAACAGTTCCATTGCTGACTGCCGAAGAAGCAGGGGAAGCGGAATTGCCGGTGTCCTCTGAAGGGCGGCCAAACATCAGGTAAAGCAGCACACCGAGCACGAGAACCAGGAAAATAAAAATGCCCGTGTAAATAATATTACGCATTTTGAGAATGACGATTCGGGTCTGAGAACTCATAACTGGCCTCCTTGAAATAGTCTGAAAAGATATGAAAATCCCATTTCAGGCTTTGATATTTCAGTATATGAAAATAAAACAGGGTCTATGCAAAAAAGCTGTGCATTAACTGTCAAACCGGTTAATGCGCAGCTTTTGCGTTAAGTACAGTTTCAGATTGTCATGTAATTGCCGGAGGTCAATCCGCGCAGTACTATTCCAGTTCGGATGTACAGTGCGGGCAGCGTGTGGCCTCGATGCTGATCTCACTCCTGCAGTAAGGGCAGATCTTTGTGGTGGGTGCAGCAGGTGCCTCCGGTTTTTTGCCGATGGATGAGATTCTGTTCAGTGCTTTTACGATCATGAAAATAATAAACGCAGTGATCAGAAAATTGATGACGGAGGAAATAAACTTGCCGATCAGGATACCGGAACCGATGGGAATCGTCCAGCCGAATTCCGTAGAGTTTACACCGCCGAAAAGGGCCAGAATAGGATTGATGATATCTTCGGTAAATGCGGTTACCAGACCTGAAAAAGCGCCGCCGATCAGTACACCGACAGCCAGATCCACCACATTGCCGCGCAGGGCAAATGCCTTGAATTCTTCAATGAATTTTTTCATGGGTAAATTTCCTTTCTTTTAGTAATTTTCTTGAGTATGGATTAAATACTGTATTTGATTGTAACACTGAATTGGAAAACTGCCAACCACAAAATTGAAATAAATGAATTTTTCACAGAAGAAATCAATATTGTATTGGTTATTGCCAAGATATTCGATTACATATCGGTTGTTTTTGTGATAGACTATAATAATTTATATTAGATGCTTTTATTATGACGGAATGGATACAGGATATAAGGAATGACAGGGGCGGATATCATTATGAAAACAAAAGTGCTTAATATTACAGGAGCAGCAGTACTGTTTATCATGGCAATTGCGGCTCTTGTGATGATGTGCCGCAGCAGCGGCCAGTCGGTCATGAGTATGCCGTATCTGCATGTTTTTCAGGGGAAATACAGCCGGGATGGATTGAACTGGATGCCGCTGCAAAGTGATTCGGATATCTCTGCACTGGATGGAGATCTTTATCTGAGAGGAAGCTTTGGCTACGCTTTAGGAGAGGGAGAATGTGTGAATTATTATCTGGATCATATCAGTATAAAAAGTATCTGTCTTAATGGGGAAGAAATTTTCGGAGGTACATCTCTGGAATCCGAGTATGCCGGCAGAGATATGTGCGGTGAATTATGGAATGCATGGTGTTCCCCGGGGATACAGGAAAACGACGTGCTGGAAATCCATCTGCACAATCCACACAGTTTTGGCAATGGAAATGCTTACCGGGAGTTTCTGGATTCTCTTTATGGAACTCCGCAGCTGTTTTTTAAAGAGTGGCTTGGAAAAATTACGTTTCCGTTCTGGATGACAGGAACGATTGTTCTGATTATTTCTCTGATAATGATCGGTATATCATTCGGATTGCTGGTTATTCGTATTCCTTCGGGAGAGATGCTTCTCCATGCAGGATTTTTCGATATGTTCATGGGCGGGTATATTCTTCTGGATACAGTGGATATTTCAATGAAAAATTCCTTGATTGTGTTTAATACCTGTGCACGTCATTTCTGTATTATGCTGGCGGGAATAGAACTGGTATTTTGCATCCTGAAAAGCCTTAACGGAAAAGCAGCAAAGGCAGCCAGAGCAGCACTTAGCTTTCTGATATTATCCTCGGGCCTGCTGCTTGTCCTGATTATTACAGGGAAAATGATGCTGTATGATACAGAACCGTATCTGGCGGCAGTTCAGGCGATTGTCTGCATTGTTTTACTCTGCAGCTGTCTGAGTGAATGTTTTACAGGAGAGAAGGCAAATTTCCTGCCTGCAGTCTCCTTTTTACCTGTACTGTTTTCTTCGCTTCTTGAACTGCTGGATTTTTTCATGTACTGGTGGCGAAGCGGAATTTGTATAAAATCAGTATTTTTGCTTTTCTTTGTCTATCAGATCGTGAGAATTGTCCTGTATGTACTGGCGGGGTGCAGAGCGGCTGCAGATGCACAAAGGCTTTCCGGGGAGCTGCGCAACAGCCGGATTATGCTTGCCACAAGCCAGATCCGTACTCATTTTATATTTAACGTATTGAATGCCATCAGCGGAATGTGCAAATATGATCCGGAAAAAGCAGATGAAACAGTGGTACGTTTTGCGCGTTATCTGAGAAAGAACATAAATTTTCTCAGGGAAGATAAGCCGATATCATTTTATAAAGAGCTGGAATATGTGGAGGATTATGTGGCGCTGGAGCAGATCCGTTTCGGCGATAAAATCGTTTTCAGAGAGAATCTGGAAGAAGAAGACTTTCTGGTGCCTGCCTTTGTTCTGCAGCCCCTGGTGGAGAATTCAATTAAACATGGAATTTTGCCGAAAGATGCAGGCGGAATTATTGAACTGTGGACAAAAAGAGAAGGGAAAAATATTGTCATATCAGTATCGGATAATGGTGTCGGGTATGACGTGGGAAATGTAAAAAAAGAGGAGTCCATCGGGCTTAACAATGTTTTGTTCAGGCTGCAGAATATGGTAAATGGAACAATGGTTATTGAAAGCAGACCGGGGGAAGGTACAACAGTAACTATTACCATGCCATATATGAGGTAAGGAAAGCAGGGGAAATATGAGGGTGATTTGCGTTGATGATGAAAAGCCGGCATTGGATAATTTCAGGCTGACAGTGAAGAATTGTCCTGAAATACAGAGTCTGCATCTGTTTCGGGAGGGAAAAGAGGCTTTAAGGTGGATGGAAAAAAATCCTGTTGATGCAGCATTTTTAGATATGGAAATGCGGGATATGAACGGGATTGAACTGGCGGAAAAGATGAAGAAAATCAATAAAAACATCCGCATTATCTTCATAACAGCTCATGACCAGTATGCACTGCAGGCTTTTGGCGTAGATGCCATCGGGTATGTGATGAAACCGTATATGAAACAGGAGATTCAAAAAGAATTGAGAAAGGCGGCAAATTTCCGTCCCCTGTCAGAGAAGAGGGTGAAAATACAGACCATACCGGACTTTACAATATGGGTGGATGGTAAATTGTTTTCCATCGGAAGGAAGAAGGCAGAGGAACTGTTTGCACTGCTTGTGGATCGTGGAAATGCGGGCATTACTACTGCTGAGGCAATCGACTGTATGTGGCCCGACAGGGTAAATGATGAAAATACTCAGTCTCTGTACCGGATGACATTTAAACGCCTGATGGATGTTCTGAAGGAAAAGGGGATTGACGATTTAATCGAATCCGCAGGAAGAAAAAAGTTTCTCAGAACGGAACTGGTAGACTGCGATCTGTATTCTTTCATGTCAGGGGATAAAGATACGATCAACCGTTACTGCGGGGAGTATATGAGAGAATATTCATGGGCAGAGATAAAAAATGCACAGATGAATAATATTAAAAACTCAAAATAACGGTTTCAGTTACGTTTCGGTTACGCATGTTTTGTTATAATACCGCACAGAATTATTTTTCAGGACGGGGGTTCTGTTGACTGGCAGATGAAATCAAAGAGAAATAGAATTGTTGAATATGACATGCTGAGACTTATCTGTACTTTGCTGATTGTTTTTGCCTGGGCTTCTTTCGGAAAGGTATCAACAGCGTATGGAGGCGTTGATTACATCAATTTTCTGGGCAGAAATTCATACAGTGTGTTTTATAAAAATGTATCTTTTTTCAGTGAAATAATTTACGATTTTTGCCCGTCATTATGTATGGCATTGAGTGGAGGTCTGTTTTACAGAATGCGTAAAAAGAAAAAACAGACCTTTGGTGTGCTGCTTATGTCAAAGGCCAAAAGACTGCTGATCCCTTTTGTGATCGTAAGCTGTCTCTATGTTCTTCCGTGGAAATGGTTTGGGGGCTACTATTCAGACTCGGAGAATTGGCTGTATGATTTCTTAATGGGGCAGATATTATTACAGGGAAATACGCATTTATGGTATCTGGCTGCACTTTTTTTTATTTTTGCGGGAATATACCTGCTGGAGAAGCTGATTAAAAACAAGTTGGGCGGGAAATTATTGTTTCTCTGGATTTTATCCTGGTTAAGCCTTTTAATGCCGGTCGTTCTGATTCGTCTTATTATGAGATACAGCCTGTGGTTTTATACAGGATATTGCTTTGAAAAACACAGAACAGTATTCAATTCCCTGTTAAAAAGATACCATATTCTGGGATTCGGATGTATGTTTGTCCTGTTTTTCCGGATTGACGGTTTTGTTTCATGTAATACAGACATGCTGTCGGTTTTCATCCATATGATTCTCCATACGGTCTGCACATTGACATGGTGCTGTACGGTATATGGAATCAGCTTTTATCTGTCACGGTCAAAAACTGCGGGAAATCAGATATTTGAAATACTTTCGGAAAACAGTTTTGGAATATATCTTTATTCGGAACCGTTAAATTATGTAATTTTGTCAATTGCCGTATCTGCAGCCGGAAACAGGATATTTGTTTCGGATATATGCGCATTGCTTCTTTTTATCAGTCGATTTATTATTATGCTGATTGTTTCACTGCAGATTTCGGCACAGCTGCGAAAACGGATTATGCGGAAACGGATTAAAAGTACAAGAGGAATACTGCAGTTTCTGATATAATAATTTATAATAATATACGAGGAGGTATACAAATGAAGAAAGTTTTGGGAAACGTTGTATTTATAATGATTCTGATATCTCTGTCAGGATGTACATTGGTAAACCGTACTTCTTCTGACAGTACGGAAGCAGTAAAAAGTACTTCTGCAATGGCTCAGAATACAGATGAACAAATATCTGCAGCAAAACCGGAGACATCAACTGAGGAACCACAGACTTCAGCTGCAGAATCGCAGACTCCGGCTGAGGAATCACAGACTTCAGCTGCGGAAACAGAGACATCTTCTGAAGAAACCACAGAGGCAGAAACTACAGAGGCGTTTTCAGAAGTGATTTTTGAAACAACAGATGATTACGTATACAGTATGGTTTCACTTAATGTGCGTACAGGACCGGGAAAAAGCTATCCTGTTGCAGGATGTCTTGAGAAAGGCGAAAAAGTATGCAGAACGGGTATTGGAAATAATGGATGGTACCGGATTGTTTACGATAATGAAATCAGATATGCATCAGGCAATCTCATGACAGCACAATATTCTGAACCGGAAACAGATGCCCGGACGGCTCAGGGAGATGATGGCGTATACACGGCTGTGGATGAAACAGTATATCCGACAATTATATTGAACGTCCGTACGGGACCGGGGACAGGTTACAGAAAAGTCGGAGGGTTTGAAAAAGGAGAAGCAGTGCATCGTGTTGCTGTGGGAAATAATGGATGGTCGAAGGTTGAATTCAGAGGAGGCATTTATTATGCATCCAGTCAGTATCTGTCTGAATCAAAAGTACAGGCAGAAGAAACAGCAGCATCAGAAGAAGGGACAGAAGGCGGGTCGTCGGGTAAAAAAAGAGACGTATCCGGGGAGAAGATTCAGGTTACCGGGCGCTGGTCCGGCAATAATATCAGGCTCGACTGGTCCGCATGTGATGGTGTTGACCGGTATATTATTTACCGGAGAGCTGACTGGCAGAAATATGAAGTGGATGAACTTGCTTCCGGATCAGGCCAGGCATTTACCGACACAACTGCAGTTTCGGATGCGGAGTATTTTGCTGACAAAGGAGTTTTGAATACAGATACGGAATATTATGAATATTATATCTGTGTAAAACATCAGAATGGTGATATACAGGAACTGGGCAGGTGCCGGGTTTATATGGACAGATGATAAAGCCATGTGGCTGGGTGCATTGCCTTTTTTGGTAAGCAATGTCTCGTGAAAAAACTGGATGAGAGACATGAATGAATATAATTTTACAGGAAACAGGAAATACAAAATGTCCTGCCGGTTGTATGCCGGCGGGGCATTTTGTATTGGAGAAACTGCAGGATGGATTTTGGGAATTCCTTTGCACAGATTGGAAAATCCGGCGGATGTCTTGCAGAGATGGAGAAAAGATGATAGACTGAAAAACTGAAAGGAAGCGGTGCGGTTTAATTCGATTTGATTCGGGGTTACAGGTCGTTTCCGCTATTACAGTATTTCAGGAGTTCATATGAGAAAAAATTATACTTACACCATTTATGCCTGCTATATCGGATACGTGGTGCAGGCGATCATCAACAATCTGGCCCCTCTGCTTTTTCTGACCTTTAACCGGAATTTTCATATTTCCATGGAGCAGATCGGGCTGCTGATCAGTATCAATTTCGGCGTTCAGATTCTGGTGGACTGGATTGCTGCCAAATATGTGGATAAAGTGGGATACCGCTTTTCTATTGTGCTTGCTCACGTCTGCAGTGTAATCGGTCTGATCAGTCTGGGGGTTCTGCCTTTTGTGATTAATCCCTACTGCGGACTGGTGCTTGCCATGGTATGCAATGCCATCGGAGGAGGACTGATCGAGGTTCTGGTCAGTCCCATTGTGGAGGCTGCTCCATCATCCAATGCCAAAGAAGCTGCCATGAGCCTGCTGCATTCCTTCTACTGCTGGGGTCATGTGGCGGTGGTACTGCTTTCTACTCTGGGATTCCGGGTATTCGGAATGGACCGGTGGTACATGCTTCCCATTCTGTGGAGTATCGTACCGGCACTGAATATTATCCTGTTTTCGCAGGTACCCATCAATACTCTGGTGGAAGAGGATGAAAAGCTGCCGGCAAAGCAGCTGCTGTCCATGAAGATGTTCTGGCTGTTTTTTGCGCTGATGATCTGTGCCGGCGCGTCGGAGCAGGCCATGTCCCAGTGGGCTTCCCTGTTTGCGGAGGAAGGCCTGAGACAGTCGAAGACGGTGGGTGATCTGCTGGGTCCCTGCATGTTTGCAGTGCTTATGGGGTGCTCCCGTATGTTTTACGGTAAATTTGGAGAAAAAATCAATCTGCGGAAGTTCATGCTGGCAAGCGGCAGCCTCTGCGTTATCAGCTATCTGCTTGCCATCTTTATGAAAAATCCTCTGCTTGCCCTTCTGGGCTGCGGCCTGTGCGGTCTGTCAGTAGGTATCATGTGGCCGGGTACATTCAGTATTTCAGCCAGACTGTGTCCTCAGGGAGGAACACTTATGTTTGCACTTCTGGCACTGGCGGGTGATGTGGGATGCGCTTCCGGACCGGCAGTAGTCAGCTTTGTATCGGGATTTTTCCCGGGATACGGAATCAAAGCCGGACTTCTGGCTGCTATCATATTTCCGGCAGTTATGATTGCTCTGCTGGTATGGAACAGGAGAATATTTTAAGTAGTCAAAAAATTGATAAAAGTGATTAGATGTGTTTAAATATACCTATGAAGGTGTATTTATGAATACGTCAAATATTAAAAATTACAAACCGAAAGATTTTGCAGAATTAACAGGCGTTTCTGTTAAAAACCTACAGCGTTGGGATAGGGAAGGAACTCTGAAAGCAAATCGTACTCCAACTGAAGGTGTTATTACACTTACGACCAATATCTTCAGTTTAAAGGTATAAATACAGAAAATGATAATCGTCAAATTGTTATTTATGCCAGAGTGTCTGCAAGGAATCAAAAAGATGCTTTACAAAATCAAGTATCTTTTTTAAGGTAGTTTTGTAATGCCAAAGGTATTATTGCAGATCAATGTATCGAAGATTATGGAAGTGGTCTTAATTATAACCGTAAAAAGTGGAATCAACTGTTGGATGAAGTAATGGAACAAAAGATCAAGACTATCATAGTCACACACAAAGACAGATTTGTCAGATTCGGCTATGATTGGTTTGAAAAATTCTGTATGAAGTTTCATACAACCATAGTGGTAGTGAACAATGAAGAACTATCACCACAGGAAGAACTCATGCAGGATATTGTTTCCATCCTTCATGTTTTCTCGTGCAGGCTGTATGGGCCTCGCAAGTATAAAAAGCAAATAAAGGAGGATAAGGAAATTGCTGAAGAGCTTCAAAACGGAAATAAACCCGACACAGGAACAGAAGTCCAAAATTAACAGAACGATTGGCACCTGCAGATATGTTTATAATTTCTACCTTGCTTACAACAAAGAACTTCACGATCATGGCAAAAAGTTCATGACAGGTAAAAGTTTCAGTGTCTGGCTTAACAATGAGTATATTCCAAACAATCCTGATAAAGCATGGATTAAGGATGTGTACTCAAAAGCAGTAAAGAAGTCCATCGAGGATGGATGTACCGCATTCACAAGATTTTTCAAACATCAGAGCGCTTTCCCCAATTTTAAGAAAAAAGGCAGATCCGATGTGAAAATGTATTTTGTGAAGAATAATCCAAAGGATTGCGTCTGCGAAAGGCACAGGATTAAGATTCCGACATT
>JAXDZY010000144.1:0-4876 GCA_034086685.1 Lachnospiraceae bacterium | reverse complement strand
GCACACATGAAGAACATCTGTCAGTTCTGGATTATAAAAAACAGGAACGTGCCAGAGAAGTAGGCGAACTGGAGGCACAGAAAACCACTTTTGAAGCCATTAATCAAATACTGCAGGAACAGATGGTTCAGGCGGAGGGAGAACTTCAGGAACTGAAAAAAACCGTGATCAAAAGCAAAAGGAAGCAGAGACAGCCAGAAAACGGGCGGAACAGTATCAAAAGAAGCTGAAAGAGCTGGCACCGGAAATCAAAGAGATGGAACGCTTTGCAGCAGAATATTCATCTGACCCGGATCAGCTGCTTCCGGAAGCAGCAACACTGGAAACCGGCAGAGCATATCGGGATAAAAAAGCAAAACCACTGGTGAAGAAGATGGTACAGGTACTGCGTTCGGTATATGGCTCCTATCTGGATATCTGCAGGAAGCAGGGAAAACTGCAGCTTCTGTATAATCAGGCCATGGATAAAGTGGAAAATCTGTCAAAAAGGCTTTCTGAAATAATGGATGAGAATAGGATGCTGCGGGGAAAGGTGGCTGATTATGAACGGGTGAAAAGGGTACTGGGATACCGGGAAGTGGAGGAAATTGTGGAAAAAGAGAAAAGGCACGAAATGGAATGGAAGGGGCAAGAGTCTGAGAAAAGTAAGCATACGCAGAAAGCCAGATAGCAGGAAACAGGCGTAAAGAAAATACAGGTAAATCCTGGAATATATTTCATATTTTCAGGATTTACCTGTATAAGGGCAAACTGTATGACAAAGGCAGATTACAAATTTTTATGTACTGTAATGTATTCTGCTTGGTTTTTAAATTTACATATGACAATAGCGAGTACAGCCATTAATAAAGCAGTTAGTAATCCTGTCATGATAGAGGATGAAATTTCATGGTGATAAGGGTATACTATAATTGCGGTAAAATTGTCTAAAATAATTGCGGCAATAGCTTTTTCTTTCGCCTTTTTTCTTTTTTCATTGGATACAGGATGGTTTTTGTGTATAATTGGTGCATGAAAAAAAGCGATTGCCAATGCAAATACAGTTATTACGAGGAAGCCACAGGGATACAATGTTGGCCATATGGGATTGATGTAAAGACTGCAGATTCCGGTGGCGCTTCTGTTAAAATGCACCGTGCATGAGTTGAAGCATGGTATCTTCCCGGAAAAAGGCAGACAGCCATTTTGAAAAGTGTTCAATTATTGCAGTGATCTCCGTTATCCAAAAGTCAGGCTTCATACCTTCTGTTTCTGATATAACAGTATTAAATACTTTTTGTGGACACCAAAGTGTAACATTTGAATTGGGCAGATAATAGATACACAAATCTCCAAATTGACCTATTCCCAAAGTGTTACACCCATAAAAGATTACTTTGGGAAGTGATTTTGCATATACAAGAGCAAGTTCACCGGAGGATGCCACTTGATTATTAATGATCACATGAAGCGTGCCATCAAACAAATTCAGTTACTTCGTTTTTGCTGCTTACACCTACTAAAAACAAATGACTGTTATCAGGTGATATCGTCGGCAAAGCACTTGCACTACCACACAATTCTATGTGTTTATTGGTGGCTACATCAATGTACTGTCCGGCTCTTTGCTCCAACAAAATGTCAGAAACACATACTGCACATAATCGACATCTTCCAGAGCTTTATCAACGGCTATTTTTTCGGGAACGGGTTTGTATAAGTTCTCTCCTTGATTAAACCTTTTTCGCAAAACCACCATCGGCTCGGTAGCCGAATATGCTAAAAATTTATCTCTAAGTGTAACATCCATAATCATACCTTTATCAATAGTTATATCAAGGACTGATCATTATGTAAATGGGGCTCGATTTAGAATATAGTAATGAAAAGATGGCAGAAAGAATAACACCATCCCTCGTCTTATATTAGCAACAAAAGAACGAAGGATGGATATTGTTCTGAAAACTACCATTTACAGACTTTATAAGAGCAATATATTAATTGTGATGGTTATTATGGTCGTCAATATGATGATCTGAAGTATTAATATTTTGTGTTTGTGACGTTTGTGTCTGAGAAAATGGCTCTCTACTATTGGATGTATGATTACAACCAAATAAAGGAAAAGCAACCAATAATACCACTAATAATATTTTCTTCATTTTTTGCTGCTTCTGAGGCTCCTTTCCGGGAATATTCCAATATCCCAATTTTATATCAAATTTAACATACAAACCGGAAAAGTCAATACAATTTGCGTGAACAGCCTTTTTAAACGCGTGAATTGACAATCACATTTGTGGAATCCATGGTTTCGGATGACCGGTAAAGAGTGAGAAATTTTATGAATCATTACAGTATTCTCCTTTTTTTAATTAAATCAATAAAATCACGGCGTAGTGGTGTCAGATAGCTTTTTCCAATGGGAATACGTTCCTGGTTTGTAAGCAGAATTTCCTTATTGGTCATATTTTCGATATACTGCAGGTTCACGATCAGGGTACGGTGACACTGGGAAAACTGGGAAGGAAGTATTTTCAAAACATCTTTTATTGGTCTGGGAATCTGGTACTGTTTTTGAACCGTGATCACATTCGTTGAGTGATTGCTGCTGGAAAAATAGATGATTTCCCGGTAGGGAATCTGAATCCAGGTATCCTTGACCCGGTAAACAAAATTCTGAGAGCATGATTTTTCAAGTACCTGGTTCATGCAATGGCTGATTTTATCATAAGAGGCAGGCTTTAACAGGTAGTCCAGCGCATGAACCGGATATCCTTCAAAAACAAAATCCTGAAAATTTGTCAGAAAGACCAGTTCTCCTGTGTAGGAGGCAGAGCGGATTTTTCGTGCAATATCAATTCCATTCCCACTGCTGTCCGTACTGTCCAGTATGATGTCAATAAAGATAATATCGTATTCTTCAGGATCATGTCCGGCGAATTCTTTTTCCGATGATACGCTGTCAATCTGAAGATGGCATTTTTCTCCGGATGCCCACTGCAGCAGTAAATCGGTCAGCTGATGGACATAGATGGATTCGTTTTCAATAATACAGCAGCTTAATTTCATGGCGTTCCTCCTGTGGGTGTGTTAAGGGAAACAGACAGTGGTATGACAATATTTACATGGAAAGAGTCTTTTTCCGGGGCAAGAGTCAGGAAACCACTGGCGTCTGAAACGATTTGTTTGATTCGTTTCAGCCCGATACCGTGTCCGATTTCTTTTTTTGTGCTGATCAGTTCATTGGAAACATCAAACCGGTGATTTCCGGAAGATGAGTTGCTGATATCGAAAAAAAGGAACTGATTGTAGGGTTTTATTTCCAGCCGTATGTATTTTTCCTGTGTTTTCTCCAGTTTTTCGCATGCATCAATGGCATTATCAAGAAGATTACCCAGAAGAGAAGTCAGTTCCAGATTGTCAAGCGGGAGTGATTCCGGCAGGAAAATACTGTGCGTGAATGCAATGCCGCATTGCTGTATCCGTGGGAGCTTACTGGACAGAACCGCGTCAATCACACTGTTTCCGGTTCTTACCAGCCAGCTTCCTTTTTCCAGTTCATGGCTGATCTCATGCAGGTATTCCTGAATCTGTTCCCACTGTCTGGATTCTGTCATTGCCTGCAGCGCAGATATATAGTGGTGGAAGTCATGCTTCCAGGTACGGAGCATCTGGTTGGTGTTGCTGATCAGTTCATATTGCTGTTTTTCAAAAACTTTCTGCCGGTTTTCCTCTGTCAGTTCGAGATTTTTCTGATAGAGCAGTCCGATAGCATGAAGAAGGAAAATGGACAGGAACAGAATCAGGATAAAGACGGCAATTGAGAAAAACAGGATATTTTCTGTGAATCGGTCGATCTGTTTCAGATACAGCAGCAAATCCAGAAGGAGTTCTACCGATACGATACCAAAAGCAATCATCATAAAAAAAACTGCCTGCAGATACCAGGGAAGAATCAGATTCTGCTTTCTGGTTCTGGTTAACAGGAAAACCGAACAGAAACATACCAGAAGATAGATGAAGGTCATCACATAAGTAATCGGATATTCGTAAAGGCGTTCAGATGCAGAATAATCTGTTAATAATGATCCCGACAAAAAAGTAACTGTATCGGCAAAAACGACAATTACCATGTAGATGCTTCCCCAGAAAATCTTACGGGTAACAGGAGAAGTACTGATTACGTATGCGATAGCAATGTGCAGAAAAAGGGTAATCCATATGCGGAGACCGTCAGGGACAGATAAATAATTCATGGCTGTCACAAGAGAAAATTCAAGTAAGAAACAGACTGCCATCAGGCAGCGGGAAGGTTTCAGTTCCAGCTTACCGGCTAACAGGTAGAAAAACAGAACTGTTTCAATCAGCGTAATAACCGGATCGAAAAAAATTTGCAGTAAAAAACTTACCATGGAGAAATTGTCCACCTTTCTTTTGCAATCTGTGTACATATAGAATATCATAAAAAAACTGATAATTCCATAAATGTGATTTGCAGTTCACGCGTTTAAAAGGGCTGTTCACGCAAATTGTATTGGCCTTATCTGTCTGCATATAAGAGGGCTATACTCAGACGTTTGAGGTCTATGGCTGTGCAGACCGCAGCAGACTTCCTGGCGGTGAATTCTGGAATGGAAAAGCCTGGGCTCAGGACGAAGTTTTTCAACAAAAGAGTTACTTTTTATGTTAAAATATAAATAGATGGGTTTTGGCAACGGTAAAGAAACCTGTCTAATCTTTCTGTAAGAGGCATCTGCATGTTATTTTATTTATCACTTATTGATACGGAAGAAGAAAAAAGTAAATTTGAGCAGTTATATCATTTATATCGGTACACGATGCTGCATGTTGCAGTCAGTATTTTAAAGGAAACTCAACTGGCGGAAGATGCGGT